>NZ_BLLI01000001.1 GCF_011170085.1 Pseudolactococcus hodotermopsidis
GCATATCTTCAACTGATAATTTACTGTGACGACCTCGACGGTTATGTTTTTCATGATAAGCGGTCTTAAGAAGACTGCTCATAGATTCAAAGGTTGGACGTTTAACGCCAACTAGACGTTTAAAATGGCTATCGCTGAGTTTGCTGAGGGATTCATAGTTCATGACTATAGTATAACAAATTTTTTTATTTTTGGGAGAAGTCTAATGGATTCCCCTAAACCTGCTGCAACAAATCAAACTGCGACTGATACAAGTGATAGTAATTGCCACGTAAAGCCATAAGCGCCTCATGACTACCCGATTCTTGCACATCTCCTTTATCAATGTAGAAAATGCGGTCAGAATTTTTAATCGTTGATAAACGATGGGCGATGATAAATGATGTCCGTCCGACTAACAATTTGTCTAAACCGTCTTGGAGTAAACTCTCCGTTTTCGTATCAATACTTGACGTTGCCTCGTCTAATATCAAAATCTTCGGATCTGCTAAAAGCGCACGAGCAAATGAAATCAGCTGCCGTTGTCCCGCTGACAGCGTACTGCCACGTTCCTTAACTTCTGTCTGATAACCGTCTTTCAGTTCAACAATAAAGTCATGGGCACGCACAACTTTTGCAGCTCTTATAATTTCAGCCTCAGTCGCATCCAGTTTACCATAACGAATATTCTCCAGAATCGTCCCCGAAAAGATAAATGTGTCTTGGAGCATAACCCCCATTTGCTTGCGCAGAGAATTGAGTGTTACCTTGCGAATATCCGTGCCGTCAATCAGAATCTCGCCGTCATTTATATCATAAAATCGGCTCAAAAGGTTAATAACAGTCGTTTTACCTGCACCAGTCGGTCCGACCAGCGCAATAGATTCACCAGAGCTGACGTGAAATGACATATCTTTCAAGATTTCCTTGCCCATTTCATAACCAAAAGTCACATGATTGAAAACAACATCGCCCTTAATCGTTGGCAACTCAAAAGCGTTTGGCGCATCTTGAATATCAGGCGCAACATCCAAGGTTTCAAATATCCGCTCCAGATAAGCCGTCGCCGTAATCAATGAATTATAGAAATTACCGATATTGATGACAGGATTCCAAAAGTTGTTGATATAGCCGATAAAAGCAATCAGCGTCCCCGTTGACACCTCAACACCAATGCCCTTAATTCCCATAAAATAAATCAAGCAAGTCGTCAAAACAGAAATATTTTGCACACCAGGCCACATCAGAAACTGGATATAAATCGCCCGCATCCATGACGTGCGGTACTCGCCACTAACTTCTGAAAAAATCTTGAAATTTTCATCTTCGCGCGAGAAAGACTGCGTGACTTTTATCCCCGAGATACTTTCGTGAATGTAGGCATTCATATTAGATTGCTTGTTACTTAATCTTTGGTAAGCTTTTCTTTGCGCATTTTTGATAATCATGACAAAGATGAACAAAAACGGTAGTAACATCAAACTGTACAAAGTCAGCTTGAAATCAATCGCAAACATGAAAATCAAAGTTACGATAACACTCAAAATATCAGAAATCAGATTAATCAAACCATTTGACAACAAATCACTCAAAGAGTTGATATAATTAACCACACGAATCAGAATTTTCCCATGCGGTCGACTATCAAAATACGAAAAGGGCAGTTTTTGCAAATGTTGAAAAATATCAAATCGCATATCTTTCAACACATCTTGCCCAATTATCGTAATTGAGCGAATCCGATAACGCATACACCAAGCACCAACGATAATCGAGATAACAAAGGCAATCGCAAGCAACCAAAGCATCGGTAAATTTTTCTTAGGAATAACATCATCAATCACAAGTTTTGTGAAATAAGGCCCTAAAGTTGAGGCGATATTGGCTAAGAAAATGACCGCAAAAGTCTTTGAAATCGCTGTTTTATAAGGTAAAACGTAGTTAAGCAAACGCTTGAAATAAGCAGCATTGAACTGTTCTTCAAGTTCTTCATCAACATCAAATTTATTTCTAGCCATTGACCTCACCTCCATTTCCAATCTCAATATCAAAATTTCCTAATTGTTTATTATAAACTTCATAATAATAACCTTTTTTCGCAAGCAAAGTCTCATGATTACCACGCTCAACAATCTTACCATGCGCCATGATAATGATTTCGTCCGCCTCCTTGACCGACGAAATGCGGTGCGCAATGATGAAAGTCGTCTTGTCATGCGTGATTTGGTCAAGCTCCTCTTGAATTTTAGTCTCCGTTTCCATATCAACAGCCGAAGTCGTATCGTCCAAAATCAGAATCGACGGATCTTTCATCAGCGCTCGCGCCAAAGAAATCCGCTGTTTCTGCCCACCCGACAAGCCAACACCACGCTCGCCGACAATCGTTTCATAGCCCTCAGGCATTTGTGTAATAAAATGATCCGCATCAGCAATCCGCGCCATTTTCTGAACTTCCAGACTGTCCGCATCTGGCACACCAAAAGCAATATTTTCTTCAATGGTGTCAGAAAATAGGAAAATATCCTGCATGACAAGTGCAATGTGATCACGCAACTCCCGCACATGCCATTTACGTGCATCCACACCGTCAATCTTGACAACACCCGACGTCGGATCATAAAAACGCGCAATCAAATTGACCAAGGTTGATTTGCCAGAACCTGTTTCGCCAAGAATCCCAATTGTTTGTCCTGGTACAGCTTTCAAGGAAATGTGTGACAAAACTTCCGTTTCAGGATCATCTGCAAAATGAAAGGACACATCGTCAAATTCAACATAACCTTTCAGATTTTCTGCTGATTTTTCTGAAATAACAGGAATTTGCGTTTCCGAATCCAACATATCTCGAATTTTAAAAGATGAGGCAATAAAACGTTGAACGTCATTTATCAACCAACCACTCATCCGCATTGGCATGTTTAACATCCACAGCACACCATTGAATGTTACCAAATTACCAAGGGTCATCTGACCATTGATAACAAAATAACCGCCTAAAACAAGGGTAATAATCGTCAAACAACTCGCTAGCGCATCAAGAATTGGCAGATATTTGCGTGAAA
This sequence comes from Pseudolactococcus hodotermopsidis, assembly GCF_011170085.1. GTDB lineage: Bacteria > Bacillota > Bacilli > Lactobacillales > Streptococcaceae > Pseudolactococcus > Pseudolactococcus hodotermopsidis. Next base: position 3,042 of record NZ_BLLI01000001.1, read on the forward strand.
CATTTGCCGAATCAATGTTGCGCTGCCTATAATCGTTGTTGTGGGCATTGAATTTCTCGATTTCAAACGCTTCACGTGTGAAAGCTTTGACAACACGATTGCCACTAATGTTTTCCTCAACCATAGAATTTAGCCGAGAAAAACTTTCACGAATTTCATAAAATAACGGACGCGCTTGACTTGACATGCGCATGGTCAGATAGGCAATTAATGGCGTGACCGCAATCAGCGCCAGCATAAGCCGCCAGTCAATCGTTGCCATAACTGACACCGCAGCGATAAATAGCAGCATATTTTCAAGCAAAGTGTAGACAACCCACGAAACAAAATGCCGAATCGCATCCGTATCGCCCGTCATCCGCGCCATAATATCACCAACTCGTGTTTGATTGAAAAAGCCAAAATCCATCTCTTGCAACTTGTCATACAACTCCTCGCGAATCTTATACAACGTATTCTGCCCAATCGTCTCAAATAAAATCTGATAAGTATAACGCATGATAATCCGCAGAACGACAATACCATACATACCTGCCAAAATCGGCAGCAACATCCCGATTTTTCCTTTGTCAATGACCGTGTCAACTAACATACCACCCAACAATGGGAAAACGATAGACAAACCAGACGCAATAATAACAAGCAAGGTTGCAAAAATAATGCGCCACTTGTAAACTTTCGCGTACTGCCAAACCCATTTGATACTAGCCATTTTTCCTCCTACTTTAACTGTAGGGCATCTCTAAAAACTCAGATTCGCCCATTTTTGCTAAAATTTCCTTAGTCGTCGTCAATCCTCCTTGACTTGCACCAGCAAGCCTTCGTCGAATTTCCTAGTCTAAGAAAATTTTATCTAAAAATGAACAAAAGCAGTTTTTAGAGATGCCCTGTACTAAAAAATAATTTCTTTAACCATTGTCTATCTTAATGCAAATTGCCACGAAATAGAATGGTCATTTTTCGCAAATCGGATAGACAAAGTTTGCAAAATAAAAAGAATGATAATTGTTTTCTTATCACTCTTTTTATCATCTGACAATTGATTAAAAAAGCACCCCTCACAGATACAATTTCAATTTTCTACCAACACAAAAACTTAAATTACCAAAAGCTCCTCTTCCTTACGCGCCGTATGTTGGTCAATTTCCTTAACTGCCTCATCGGTCACTTTTTGGATGTCTTTTTCAAGCGATTTCAGCTCGTCTTCCGTGATTTCTTTGGCTTTTTCAGACTTTTTGGCATCAGTCATGGCATCTTTACGGATATTGCGAATGGCAACCTTGCCGCCTTCTGCTGCTTTTTTCACTTCTTTTGCCAATTCTTTCCGACGTTCTTCAGTCAATGCAGGAATTACCAGACGAATCACATTACCATCAGATTGTGGATTAATCCCCAAATCACTGGCGTTAATCGCCGATTCAATGTCCTTGATAATCGTCTTATCAAACGGTGTAATCAAAAGCACACGCGCCTCAGGTACAGAGATACCCGCAAGCTGATTCAAAGGCGTTGGCGCGCCGTAGTAGTCAACCGTGATACGGTCAAGCAGGCTCGCATTGGCACGACCCGCACGGATACTGCCAAACTCACGCTGCAAGCTCTCAATAGATTGTGTCATACGACTTTTCGCCGTTGTTACGATTTCATTTGCCATGATATTAAACTACCTTTCTTATTTTATTTAGAGTCATTTGAAACGGTCGTACCGATATTTTCGCCAAGCACCACGCGCTTAATATTGCCAGTTTCATTGAGATTAAAGACAACGAGGTCAATATTATTATCCATAGACAAGCTCGCAGCCGTCGAATCCATGATTTTCAGCCCACGTTTAAGCACCTCAATATGTGTCAGCTCCTCGAACTTAATCGCAGCCTTATTGGTACGCGGATCATCATTGTAAACACCATCCACACCATTTTTCGCCATGAGAATGGCATCAGCATCAATTTCAGCGGCACGCAAAGCAGCCGTCGTATCAGTTGAGAAATAAGGCGAGCCAGTACCAGCAGCAAAGATAATCACGCGATTTTTATCCAAATGGCGCAAAGCCCGACCACGTACATAAGGTTCAGCAAGCTGCTGCATGTTAATCGCCGTTTGCACACGTGTAATCACACCCGCACGCTCAAGCGCATCCGCCATAACAAGCGCATTCATAACCGTACCAAGCATACCCGTATAGTCAGCAGGCACCCGCTCCATACCCGCAGCAGCAGCAGCCTCGCCTCGCCAAAGATTACCACCACCGATAACAAGCGCAATCTCTACGCCCAAATCATGAACTTCCTTGATTTCTTTAGCGATTTCCTCCACCGTCGGAATATCAATCCCAACACCACGCACACCTGCAAGCGCCTCTCCAGAAAGTTTGATGAGAACACGTTTATATTTTACTTGAGACATAAGTCACCTTTCTAAAACATTTTTTCTTTTATCTATTTTACCATAAATTTCGAGGAATGAGGCGATTTAAAGCTAAATTAGAAACTTTTTATGACAATCCAAATTTAAGATGTATAAAAATGAAACATAAGATTCAGAAAAATGTGTCAACGGCTAAGTCGTAAACCACTTATCCACGTTGTATAACACTACTTTCCTAAACGTTTCATAGCTAAAGCTATCAATCGTTTATCTTTTTATTCCCGAAATCTCAACAACAACACCTACAATTTCCCCTAGCAAAGTCATTTATAAACCAGAAAACACCAAATCTCATGACAATAGCCATGATCAACGTTAGACCTATTTTCCATTTTTTTCACTACGTTTTCCTCCTAAAATTAAGTTTTCAACATGAACATCGTCATTTTACATGTGTAGACAACTCAGCCATTCCAAACAAAAAGCCGCCTCACACAAAGGCAGCCATTTCAAACTTATTTCTTCAATTTCTCAACATCACGCGCAATAACAAGCTCTTCATCCGTCGGAATGACGAGCACCTTAACTTTTGCGTTTTCAGAAGAGATGATACCATCAGCGCCTACAACATTGAGGTCATCTACAATATCAAGCCCAAACCAGCTTAACCCATCAATCACAGCCTTGCGGACAAAAAATGAGTTTTCGCCGATACCTGCTGTGAAAACAAGCGCATCTGCACCATTTAAGACAGCAAAATACTGACCGATATATTTCTTGATACGGTCAACAAACATCTCAAACGCCAAAACACCACGTGCTTCGCCCGCTTCCCAACTCGCTGTAATCTCACGCATATCGCTCGAAATACCGCTGATACCTTGCAAACCTGACGCTTTGTTGAGAATACTAATCATCTCAGTAATATCTGCAATGCCCTCTTTTTCCATGATAAATGGGATAATAGATGGATCAAGGTCACCCGAACGTGTCCCCATCATAACACCTGCAAGCGGCGTAAAGCCCATTGACGTATCAATTGATTTGCCACCATCAACCGCTGTGATACTTGCACCATTACCGATATGGGCAGTGATGATTTTCAACTCTTCAAGCGGTTTACCAAGCATTTCAGCTGCTTTTTGGCTCACGTACATGTGACTCGTACCATGCGCCCCATATTTACGGACACCGTGTTCAGTATAATATTTATCAGGCACTGGATAACGATAAGCAACCGCTGGCATTGTTGAATGGAAAGCAGTGTCAAACACCGCAACATGTGTTGCATTCGGCAAAAGTGTCATGAAAGCACGGATTCCCGCAGCATTGGCAGGATTATGCAAAGGCGCATATTCAGCCAAATCAGCAATTTGCTTAGCCACTTCATCATTAATTACAACAGAGTCGTTGAAAATTTCACCACCCGCAACAACACGATGTCCAGAACCTGTGATTTCAGCATAATCTGCGATAATGCCAAGATCAATCAAATCGTTCATCAAAATTTGGACAGCCTCAGTGTGATCCTTGATGTCCTTAATTGTTTCTTGCTTTTTAGAACCAAATTTAACCGTTGAGATACTATCAGGCAAGCCGATACGTTCAATTATCCCTTTACCAATGACTGTTTCTTCTGGCATTTGGTAAAGTTGCCATTTAAGACTTGAGCTACCTGCGTTAATTGCAATCGTTTTTGACATTGTATGCTTCTCCTAAATTTCGATTTGATATATACTCGATTAAATCGAATATAGTTCGTTTGTTATTAAAACAAACAGAGGTGCTAAAAACACTTTTTCCTTTAAATTATACCATATTTTGCTGAAATTTTGTCATAAAACTTTGCACAATTTTCGCATTTGTTAGACTTCTCAGAGGAAAAACAAATGGTACTTTATTTTGTTGCGATTTTTGTAAGATAAAAATTGCTTTTTGATTATTTTCAGTGAACATGTTATCTGGTAATGTGACAACAGCAGCTACTCGCGCATAGTTCTGCAACCATTTTTTCAATAAATCAGCCTGAGGACTTGACAAGAGATTGCTCGGCGCAAGGAAAATCGCATAACCGTCGTCTTTGAGGTACTTAAAACCTTGTGCCATGAGCAAATGATGGGCGTAAGTCTGCTCAGTGCTACTGCCAACACATGAACGTTTGGCTACGGCATTATCTGGATAATAACCAACTGGCAAATCTGAAATCAGCAAGTCAATTGGCGTAGTCACTTGCGGTCGAACTGCATCAAGCTGCAGAAATTCAACATTTGTCTGAATAACATCCGCAATGCTTGCCGATAAATCAATCATCAAATCATCTATTTCAAAGCCAGTATACTTGATATTTTTATCAGAAATCCCCGTCAAAATCGTCTCAGCAAGATTGCCTGTCCCAGAACCTAGCTCCAAAATTGCTAAATCGGGCGCACCAAATAAAGTTTCAATCATAAAATTGATAATATAACCAATCGCATCAGGTGTCAACTGATGATTGGCTTGCAAGTGCATAGCCTTAGCGCCTTTGATAAGTACAAACTGATAAACTTTTTGCCATTCCGATTTGGTCAACTTGAGCGAGCGCAAGTTATCGTTATTTTGCTGCACATCATCTGAGATCGCCTGTCCTAGATAACCAACATTTTGCTCAATCAAAGCCTCATAAAAGTGGGTTGCCAAACGTGTTTCGAGCAGATGAACATTTGCTAAAAGTAAGCCAAACGCTGTTTCAATTTTTTCCATAGTCATAAAACTAATTATACCATAATTTAGAGTTTCTCTAAAATCTCCCTTTAGTTTAAGGTTAATTTAAGGTTGCCACGTTATAATGTATTCATTCCTAAAATATTTTTCATAAAAACTCCCTTTTACAACCGAGACTTCCTAACTCGGTTGTTTTTTTGTGTTATACGCGTCTAAACTAGAAGATAACACTTTTGTCTATTTATAATTCTGAATTTTCCCAAACCATATCATACCAACTCGCACCACCATGAGTAGATTGAGATTTGCCCTCATTAATAAAACCATACTTTTCATAATAGGCAATCAGATAATCATGGCAGGTCAAATTGATACCATCACGTTTTTGCTCGCATGCAACGGCTTTTAGCGCTGAAATTAAGCGCGTACCAACAGCCTTTCCTTGAAATTTCAAGTCAACTGACAGACTTGTCACAGCAATAAAACCACCAGTTGCAGGATTTTTAACAACTGTTTCAAACAAATCATCAGTTAGATGACGTGCGCTAATCGCTGGTCCTTCGATATAACCCGCGATTTGACCCCCAATTTCAGCAATCAAAAAAGTATCTGAAATCTTGCTAATACGCCATTTCATTGCTTCATATGTCGCTGCCTCTTCAGGTGCAAAATTCTCCGATTCAATCCGATAAATCTCGTTCAAATCTGCACTTGTTACATTTCTGATTAACATGGCTTCTCCTTCTATTTTTCGATATACAATCTCATTATACTCTAGGGCATCTCTAAAATAAAAAAGCCAATGGCTTTTTTATTGCACATTATTTGTCAATTGTGACAAAAGTGTTTCAAAGGCTTGCTCATATTTTTGAATGTCACCTGCACCCATGAAAACATAGACGGCATTATCGTGGTCAAGAAGTGGTGATACATTATCAACCGTTATCACTTTAGCTGTTTTTTCAATTTTAGCTGCTAAATCTTCGACTTTAACATCGCCATTATCAACTTCACGCGCTGACCCGTAAATCTGCGCTAGATAAACCGCATCTGCTTGATTCAAAGAAGTTGCAAAATCATCAATTAGCGCAATCGTTCGTGTGAAAGTATGCGGTTGAAAGACCGCAACAATTTCCTTATCAAGGTATCTCTGCTTAGCCGCATCAATTGTTGCTTCAATTTCCGTTGGATGATGTGCAAAATCATCAATAATGACTTGATCGCCTAAGAATTTTTCAGCAAAACGACGTTTGACACCTGCAAATGTCGCCATATATTTGGCAACATCAGCTGCCTTGAATCCACCTTGATGTGTGACGCCAACAACTGCCAAAGCATTGAGGATATTATGTTTCCCATAAGTTGGCACACTAAAATAGCCAATTTTCTCATCATGGAAATAAGCTTCAAATTCTGAACCTTTTGGCGTGCGCATCACATTTTTCGCAATATAGTCATCATTTTCAGAAAAACCATAACGATAAATCGGGACAGATGCTGTCAATTTTTGGAGATACTTGTCGCCGCCGTAGACGAAAATACCCTTTGTGATTTGAGAGGCATAAGTTTGGAAAGCATCAAAAACATCGGCAATCCCAGTAAAATAATCTGGGTGGTCAAAATCAATATTGGTAATAATCGTGTACTCAGGATGATAAGGCAAAAAATGGCGCTCATACTCATCAGACTCAAAAACAAAGAATTTTGACTTAGCCAAACCACAACCCGTCCCGTCTCCAATCAGATAAGACGTATCTGTGATATGACTCATAACATGCGCCAAAAGCCCTGTCGTCGAGGTTTTGCCATGCGCACCCGCAACACCAATAGACGTGAACTGTCGCATCAATTCCCCAAGAAATTGATGATAGCGTAGGTAGTTATAGCCGTTTTTATCGGCATAAGCGACTTCAACATTATTATCATCGCGAAAAGCGTTCCCAGCAATGATGTCAACATCTGGTGTAATATTTTTAATATCAAACGGCAAAAGTTTAATGCCTGCCTGTTCAAGACCACGTTGCGTAAAATAATAATCAGTCGAATCAGACCCCTGTACCTTATGCCCCATTTGATGCAACATGAGCGCAAGTGCTGACATACCAGCACCTTTGATTCCTATGAAATGATATGTTTTTTCTGACATCTAATCGTTTCTTTTCAAGCTATCTGACTAATGTTTGCCTTGAAATACAATAAAGAGATGAAAATTTTCATGAAATTTACATCTTTACATTTTCAAAACAAAATTCACTAATAAAGAAAGCATTCCTTCCTAAATTCTTATTGAGATTCAACGGCATCAAAAGTACTGCGATTGCTTCGCTTGCTTGTGAAATAATCCTGTTGTGGTGTATCAAACGGCGATTTATTGACTTGTGGCTGTACTTGTTGCTGCGCCACTGCTTGAAGGTAGCTTGACGCTGATTTACCTAGTGAATGTTGCGTTTTCATCACTTTTTTATTGGCTAAGCTATTAATTCCTAACTCATCCGTATCCGCCGTGTCAAGTGGATGTTTGTAGGGTTTAATTGGTTTTGGCGGAATCGCATTTTCACGCGCACGTTTTTTGGCGTCATCAATAGGCGACTGGCGCTTGGGCTTGTCCACCAATAAAGTCCGAGAATTTGCGCTTAATGGGCGTTTGCCAGCCGTTGTCGGCATTTGACGTAAGCGTTCAAAAACGTCAGATGACGGTTCATATCTTGATTTCGTTTTCGGTTGCACCGTTGCTGTTGCTTGCTCTTGACGGCTTTGTGGCATCCTTGGTTCAATAGGCGACGTTTGATTTTGAATCGGTCCATAAGCCTGACTTGTTTGATTCGTCACCGTTTTCTCGTCAAAATTGTACTCAAAACGCTCAGTCGCCGCATCAGGATTCTTGATAATCAGCTGCTGATTCGTCATAATTACTCGATTATCTGCTACCAAAACAGCACCGTCTGGAATAATCGGAAAAGTTACATTATTTTTATGGTAAGTGTTTTCCATCTCTACCTTACTTTCACTTTATGCTTATCATCTATATTGTACCAAAATTTTCAGAAATAATCTCGGAAAGTCTAAATTTTCGGCAATTTTTGCCCTAGATCCCTAAAATCGTTTTCATTTCATCCTCAGAAATCGCCGTGTCATTAGCACCACCGTCTAGCACAGTGGTTACCATATCGCGTTTGGTATCCTGCAAGGACATGATTTTTTCCTCGATTGTGCCACGCGTAATCAAGCGAATAACTTCGACTGTTTTGGTTTGCCCCATGCGGTGAGCTCGTGAAATTGCTTGCTCTTCAACTGACGGATTCCACCACAAGTCAATCAAAATAACAACATCCGCAGAAGTTAGATTTAGCCCAGTTCCACCTGCTTTGAGTGAAATTAGAAAAGCATCACGCGATCCCGCATTGAAAGCCTTAACCATTTTCATTCGATCACGAGTTGGTGTTGAACCAGTCAATTGATAACTTGAAATACCTGCTTCTTCTAACTGTTTCTCAATAAATGGAAACATTTTGCGAAACTGTGAAAAAATCAAAGGTCTGTGACCAGAATCCTTGATTTGTTGCAAAAGTTCCGCCAAACTTTTGAGCTTACCTGATGTGCCTTTATAATCGCTCATAAAGAGAGCCGGTGTATCACAAATTTGCCGTAAACGTGTGATACCAGCTAAAATCTCAATTTTCGAGCGTGAAAATTCATAATCATTCATACTTCTGACACGACTTTGAATGGCTTCTAACTGCGCCAAATAAATGATTTTTTGTGCTTCGTCAAGCTCGTTATATTGAATCATCTCAAGTTTATCAGGCAATTCAAGCAAAACTTCTTCCTTACGACGGCGCATGATAAAAGGCTGAATCATCCGCGCAATGGCATCATGTTTGAGCTTGCGAAATGTCTTGCGATCGCCCAAAATACCTGGCATGATAATCTGAAAAATTGCCCAAATTTCATCAACGCGATTTTCAATTGGTGTCCCTGACAAAGCAAAAATATGGTCAACCTTGAGCCGTGCCAAGGCTTTATTTGTCTTGGAATTGAAATTTTTAACGGTCTGCGCTTCATCCATAAAAAGATATTTCAAACCTAAATACTGGTAAGCATGTTCATCTTTCAAAAAACTGCCATAACTTGTGATGAAAATCTGCGCCTTTTTGTCTCGGCGCAACTTACCACGCTCATCGGCGCTACCATCAACAACGACAACCGACAAGTCTGGCGCAAATTTCTCAAACTCGCTCAACCAGTTATAAACCAAGCTCGACGGCGACACAATCAACGCTTTTTCGCCCACTTTGAGATTTCCCGCCAGATAAGTAATTGACTGCAAAGTCTTGCCAAGCCCCATATCATCAGCCAAAACGCCGCCCATGTAGTAAGAACTCAGCATGTTCATCCAACGCACTCCGTCCTCTTGATAAGGGCGCAACTCAGCACTAATATTTTGCGGTTTTTCATAAGGAAAATCATGCGGATGTGTTAAATCTGTGTATAATTTATCAAATTTATCAGAGAAAGAAACGGTATCCGTCTCATCAAAAATCTTGGATAATTGAAAAGTTTTGAAAGCTGGTACCGTAATTTTACCATCAGCAACTTGAACCGTGTCTGCCATCTCATCCAAAACACGTTTAACAGGGTCAAATTGCTCATCTAGCATGATTAAACGACCATCACCTGTCACATAATATGCCGCATGTGATTGCAGGCGATTAACAAGTTTTGAAAATTCTTTTTCAGGAACATGCGGCAAATCAAAACTGATGTCCAAAAGACCACCATTTTGGTCAACATCAATATCAAAGTTTTCCGTAACTTGTAGACTTTGAACAACTTCAGACAAAGTCACATCGCCCAATTTAGCAAATTCAGGAATGACTTTTGTGAAAAACTCATAAATCGCTTCGCCTTGTGGTCGGTCAATTTTGCTCTCAAAACCATTGGAAAAGCCAACACGTTTGAGCAAATCAAAAATTTGTTTTTCCAAACGCAAATCACGGGAAAAACCAACTGTTTCCAAGTCTTGGAAAGTCGTAATCTGAAAATCGCCATAGTCAAAAGCAATCTTCAACGTCAAAAAACGTGCCATATCAAATTTAAATGTTGGCTTAAATCGTCTAATTTTAAAGGATTCAGGTGCATCAACATAGCCAATTTTTTCAAAAATTTGCAAAGCCTGCGCCAATTTATCCTTATCATCATAGTCAAAATGAACAACTTTTAAATCGTCAGAAACCGTTGGCAAATGTGAAATTTGCTTGGCAATATCAAGTTGCTCAGAATCTAGCGTGTAAAAAACATGATCGGCATAAATAATTTCGCCCTCAAAAAACGATAAATGCTTATCTCTCTTGACAGATAGCTCAATCACATCATCTAAAGGCTTGATGTAAAAGCGATACAGGTCACTTTCATCAGTTAAAGGTAAAACGCTAAAATATTTAATCGTTTTTTCAGAAAGTTTCATCGAAAACCGCAAAGGCATTATCAACGCCAAAAGTTCAGGTATCAAACCTGACTGCGGTATCAAGTATCTACCCGTTTTACGGAAAAGATTGGTCAATACTATCTCTTCACTATTTGGTGTAATTTTTAATAAAAACTTCAGAAACGCTTGACTTGGTGCATCAAAACGAGACATCACAAGAGATACATAACGAGATGAACCAATCAGATAAGTCTCAGATTTTCGCACAAGCTCAATAAATTGCGGAATATCTTTGATAATATAAGGTCGCAGCGTATTTGATAAACGAATTTTCAAAGTGAAAACAAGGAAATCGCCTTGACGATAGAATTGTGTCATTGACTCGCCGTCTATAACGTCCACTTCCAAACTCAGATTTTCTGTTGTATTCGCCCATTTTTCGTCGTTAATTTTAGCTAGAAATGCCGCCGATTCTTGTAGCTCATTGGACTTTTCGACCTCAGCTTCATAGGCTTTTTTTTCTTCCTCGACAGTATCACTATCAGCCTTTTTCAGATATTCCTCGATTGCCGCAATATGCTTACAATATCGTTTGTTATGTTGAAAAACATCACAAAAACACAGGTCATTTTGACCATCAAGATCATAAACAACTTGCTCGCCGTCAACATCCGCCATCAGCTTCATCTCGCTAAATGACACATTTGTCATTAGTCCTTTTTCAAAAATTTCTGCACCTTCAGCACGAATCCGCGCTGGCATCATACGACTCATTTTTTTATTTATCCTGTCTTGAATTTTGCACTATTATATCATATTTCCAGTAAAATGTCAGCAATTTCAGACGATTTTCATCAAATTTACAAATAATTTTATCAACATCTTTGGAGTAAAAAACTTTCTTGATGTCTGCGTTTTATCTCTAACTGCATAAAACAACCCAGCAATCAGCACCAAATCAAGCAAGCCAATCTTAGAACTATACCAATAAATAGAGTATGCATAGCCTCAAGTTTTATATTTAGAACAAAACATTTTGAATATAACTTATCTTAATTTTAAATTGAATATCAATTCCATTAAACTTTTTCCCCACAAAAATATCCGTCCGTTTACTACCTGTTCTATGTTTCATATTTTTAAAAGCATAATCAACTTCATCAATAATTTTTTGATTAGACCAATTTTTTGGAAAAAATGAACTCTTACCATTTTTAAGCGTCTCATTAATTGTCACATTAGCTTTATAAACGCCAAATTCATCAGGTACAGTCACATTACTCAACTCAACATCTAAACCATCATGGATGTTATTTTCAGTATGATAACCTACTGCCTTACCTTTTTTATTAACCTCTCCGCCCAAAACATGCTGAGGCGTATTCGTCTTGAAATTTTCGGTATTTTTCAAATCTGAATAATCTGGATTAGTAACTTTAATTTTCACATCATCCATAACATTCGCAACATTAACACCAGTACCAGCCTTAGTCTGCGACTTACTAGCCGCATAAGAAAGTCCAGCAATCAGCGCCAAATCAAGCAAACCACTCTTTGAACTATACCAATAAATAGAATCCGCAAAGCCTCCAGCTTGACCCCACTTTTCCCAACCGCTAGGCAGCTGACCGTCCGTGAGATAATTCTTACCGTCCCCTTTTCGCCTTGCCGCAAGGTCTAGCTCATAAGTCTTCTCCCAACCAACAATTTCATACATACCAACAAAGTTTTTGCCATATTTTTCAACGTAATCTTGTAGTTCCTCGTCAAAAATACGCACCCCGTCCTTGTCAATAAACCACATGATTTTAACTTCTTTGGTTTTCGGGTCTTCATAAGGCATGGCATAAATGTTATATTTCTCTAACTCTTTTATTTTCGATTTGTGATAAATTTCTTCCTTACTTTCCGAAAGATTGGAACTTGAATTTATTTATAGAATTAGTTTTACAAACCTAAAGCTGTTTTCACTTCTGATAAAAGGTGTTCATATTCAGCTTTATCGCTAGGTGTTTCGGCAATTCTTTCATTAACGACTTCAACCAAGTAATCATAAAATTCATCAAAATTGAGATATAAATTTTCTTCTACTGGCGCTGCTGGTGGATCAGCATTCAATAAAACTTGATTATCTTTAATTTCGGATAATTCCTGTTGAAATTCATACGGGTCTTCTTCCAAATCTGCTTTGAAAAAAATTGCCATATAACCACCTCCACCGTCACCATAGCCAGATTTTTTAGAAAATTCTTTTAGACTATTTTTGTTTATATTACTTGCATAAGTTCTTAATAAAATATGTCTTTCTTCTTGATTAGTAACTATCAATGCCATTTCATTCTCCTTAATTTAACATTGGAAAAAAATTAGTTATTTTTCCATCTTCAATAAATCCTTTAAATTTCAAACCATTATTTGCTGTTCCAATAATTTCACGTCCATTTATAACTCCATTCTTCATCGCCTCTTGTCCCCACTCATATATCTGCTTATCACTGATAACATTAGGGTCATATATTGTTTTAGGATCTTTAATGCCCCTATACTCATCTGGAAGTGCTTTTCCATCAATTCCTTTTTTAGGGACTTCATACTTAACTTCTTTTATTCCTTGATATATTGGATTCGTTTTTTCTGAAACAACTTGCCCACCAATTTCATCTAAACTCTCAAAAAAAGCATCTGAATTGTGACCACCACTAATACCTTTTTTTCCAACTCCCTCCACATTCTTCAAATGATTAGCCGCATTCGAGCCTATCGGAATACCATTCACATCATCCATAACATTCGCAACATTAACACCAGTACTAGCCTTAGTCTGCGACTTACTAGCCGCATAAGAAAGTCCAGCAATCAGCGCCAAATCAAGCAAACCACTCTTTGAACTATACCAATAAATAGAGTCCACAAAGCCTCCAGCTTGACCCCACTTTTCCCAGCCACTAGGCAGCTGACCGTCCGTAAGATAATTCTTGCCGTCCCCTTTTCGCCTTGCCGCAAGGTCTAGCTCATAAATCTTCTCCCAACCAACAATTTCATACATGCCAACAAAGTTTTTACCATATTTTTCGACGTAATCTTGTAGTTCCTCATCAAAAATACGCACACCGTCCTTGTCAATAAACCACATGATTTTAACTTCTTTGGTCGTTGGGTCTTCGTAGGGCATGGCATAAATGTTATATTTCTCTAACTCTTTTATTTTCGATTTGTGATAAATTTCCTCCTTATTTTCCGAAAGATTTGAACTAAATTTATTTGTTATTTATAGAATTAGTTTTACAAACCTAAAGCTGTTTTCACTTCTGATAAAAGGTGTTCATATTCTGCTTTATCGCTAGGTGTCTCGGCAATTCTTTCATTAACGACTTCTACCAAATAAGCATAAAATTCATCAAAATTGAGATACAGATTTTCTTCCACTGGTGCTGCTGGTGGGGCAGCGTTCAATAAAACTTGATTATCAGGAAATTGATTAATATCAATTCCTAGCTCTACCGCCATATACGGGTCATCTTCAAATTCTTCCTTGAAACTAATTGCCATATAACCACCTCCACCATCACCTGCTCCAGATTTTTTAGCAAATGCTTTCAGACTCCTTTTATTTATATTCCACTTATATCCTATCAATAAAGATTTTTTTTCTATTTCGTCTGTAACTGTTATTGCCATATCATTTCTCCTCGATTTTTAATCTAAGTTCAGGATAAAAATTTGTAATTTTATCTTCTCTGATAAATCCTTTAAATTTTAGTCCATTATTTGCATACCCCTCAATAATTTGGTCTCCGTTGGGTTTAACCGTGATTTTACCATTCTTCATAGCCTCTTGTCCCCATTGATATATCTGCTCATCGCTAATAATGTTAGTGTCATAAACAGTCTTAGGTTCTCTAATACTTTTATACTCAGTTGGAACTCGTGGTTGTCCGTCAATTCCTTTTTTGGGAATTTCATACTGAATTTCTTTTACTCCAGAAATTGCTGGATTCGTTTTTTCTGAAACAACTCGCCCGCCAACTTCGTCTAACTTTTCATAAAAATTGGACGAATTATGCCCCCCAACAATCCCCTTCTGTTGCGTAAAGCCTTCCACATTCTTCAAATGATTTACAGCATTTTCCCCTATCGGAATATCATTCACATCATCCATAACATTCGCAACATTAGCACCAGTACTAGCCTTAGTCTGCGACTTACTAGCCGCATAAGAAAGTCCAGCAATCAGCGCCAAATCAAGCAAACCACTCTTTGAACTATACCAATAAATAGAATCCGCAAAGCCTCCAGCTTGACCCCACTTTTCCCAGCCACTAGGCAGCTGACCGTCCGTAAGATAATTTTTGCCGTCCCCTCGCCGCCTTGCCGCAAGGTCTAGCTCATAAATCTTCTCCCAACCAACAATTTCATACATACCAACAAAGTTTTTACCATATTTTTCAACGTAATCTTGTAGTTCCTCATCAAAAATACGCACACCGTCCTTGTCAATAAACCACATGATTTTAACTTCTTTGGTTTTCGGATCTTCATAAGGCATGGCATAAATGTTATATTTCTCTAACTCTTTTATTTTCGATTTGTGATACTTTTCTTCCTTTTCTTTAATTTTATTAGTTACGACAGTTCGCCATGACAAGTCTTTCGGCATAATAAAAGTGCCACTAGACCGATTCCAAGACTCTTTAACTTGTGAAAGACCTTGACTTATTGACGATTCCAAAATCTCAATTTCTGAGAAAATACTTGGAGAAAAAGCGTTAAATTCTCGTAAACTGTCTAATTTTTCTAAAAAAGCGCTTTTCATTTCCTCATATAATTCAATTTGTTCCTCATTAATTGAGAGGAGGGAATATCTAGCAAACTCAGGCATTAAATAAAAGTCTATATTATCGCGAATGTCATATAACATTCGAATTTGATTATCCAAGCGATCAATCGTTTCCACAAGTTCCGATTCTTTCCAATCACAGGTATCAACTCTAGCTTTATATTCTTCGGGAAATTTATTGACCGCCTCTTTAACAGCCTCGGCAAGCAAAATACCGCCCTCTGACAAAGGATATAAAACGGTCATAAAATATTCTTTAGCAGAATCATAAGTTTTACCGCTCAAATCCGCACTGTTAAAGTAAAAATCGCTGATTGCTCTTTGTAATGAATGATAGCCGTCAATTCGACTATCACAACGTCTAGCAACACTTTCGGCTTGCATTTCGGAATCTGATAAATACATATCAATACTCATGCTTTTTTCCTCGCTTTAGTCAAATGATAATTTTTGTCTTTCGTAGCTAAGTTCTTCAATATCATAGCTAATTTGTTGTCTTTTAGATTGAATTTCCTCATAAGTTTCTTCTAAATTACTTAAAAATCGATTTGTTTTATAAGAAACATCTGACAATTTGCCATTCATGAAATTTGATAACACACTATCATTATGATAAAATTTTTCGCTTAATTCAGTGAAAAACTGCTGTTCTTGATAATGATAATCTTGAAAATCATCTGTTACAAATTCAATATGACGATTTTCATTGGCTAGATTTTCTTCTTGTTGCTGTAAATAGCGTTCCTTAACGTATAATTCTTCCCATTCATCCATTATTTCAAATCTCCTAATAAATCATAATTGGGTTTAAAAATATTACCAAGTTCTTTATCCAACGCCTCAAATTCTATCGCCACAGAATGTATATTCTCTGAAGCTGATTTAACTGCTAAGCCAACTTGTTTACTGAGACTATCTTCTTTTTGGATCGCTTCGTAAGCAGTCATATTACCTGACACAGTTGTTTGACTATCTTGAGTGACAACACAAAATTCTAAGATGTCAGTAACAGCATTTTTCAAACTTGTCGCTTTTGCTTGAGCAGTCCCTACATTACTTTTTAATGGCGTATTTCCCATTGTTTTTTCCTTCGTATAATATTATTTACTATTTTTTAAAATCGTCGTATTCAATAAGTATACCACATAAACCATCAATGGGCAACTAACGTTACATAACAAAATGCAATTTCAGACGATTTTCATCAAATTTACAAATAATTTTATCAACAAGTTCCGATTTTTAAGCCATTGCAAGCGGTCATCGTGCAGATGAACACGGTTGGATAAGAAAATCACTGCTTGTTTGGTAACGAGATTTATCATCAAGAAAGTTCCCGTGTAGCCCGTATGTATCAACCACTGCACGCCATTTTCAGACGTTTCGTCAAGTATATCCCAAGCTAAACTTCGTGGCATGTCGTCAGCCTGTGCATAATTCTGCAATAACTTCAAATAACGAGTATCTGAAAAATAAGCCTGACAAAATCGCACCAAATCATCCAAATCTGAAAATAGTCCCGCTGAACCTGTATGAACACCTAAAACTTGCGCTTTCGGATCATGCACCACGCCTCTAGGTAGCTCCCAAGCTGTTCTAACTGTCTGTTTTGGTGCGGTAAAACTTGTTCGTGTCATACCAAAAGGTTGAAAAACTTGCGTTTGCAAAATCACATCCAAATCCTGTTGAAAAATTGTCTCCAGCATAAAACCAAGCAAGATAAAATTAACATCCGAGTAATGAAATGATTTATCGTCAGTTATCTTGACCTGATTAAGCGCCACACGAAGTTGGTCGTAAGCTAGACGATTACGATTTTTGATAAAAGGGTCAACACCCGATGTATGTGTCAAAAGCTGGCGAATCGTGACTTGACCGCCTTCAAAATCAGGATAATAGTCCGTCAACAAGGCATCAAGCGCTAACTTGCCTGAAAATATCAAGTTAATAACCACCGTCCCAGTCCCGACAACTTTGGAAACGCTCGCCAAATCATAAGCCATATCAGGCTGCAAAGGTCGAATTTCGGGTTTTAAACTGTCATTGCCTATCACATATTTCTCTATTTCTGAACCATTGACAATAGCAAAAGAAGCACCTGGAAAAATTCCAGATGCTATGTATGCTTTTACCATTTCAAGAACGTCTTGTCTCATTTCACGAACCAAAGTTCGATATTTTGTGCATCTGTCAAGGTCAAAATTTTACCTTTTTTATCAACATAATAGGCAAGACCAAGCGCATCAAATTGCTCAGAAACTGTTGTCAAATCAACTTCTTTTGGTACCTTAAACTCAATAATTTCCAAATCCCAAACACCGTCAGGAGCAACCAATAAATCTGCTCCCTCTGCCATAAAATAAGAGATTTTACCAAAAGGCAACTTGACCGAGTTATGTTTTTCAGACAAGCCAAAGCCTTCAACATAAATACCAAGGCTATTTTTAATATTTGGTGTATTGAGCTGAATTTCGGTCAAAATCACGTTAGCACCTGTACTTGGTACGATTTCAAACAAGTCTCCCTCAGGCGATGTTGCCTCAAAACCTTCGGTAAAATCAGGACTTTCAAGCACGATTTTACGCAATTTTTTAGCACCATTGACCGCACGAGTTCGCATACTAGGAGATTCTTCCAAAATTAGGCACGCCTCATCGCGTGTTTTTGCTGATTTTCCGCCCAAAATAGCCAAGGCATTTTCCTCAACAATCACTTTCAAACCTAACACTTCTTTGTAGAACGCCAGATTCAAATCACGATTGTTGACACGAATAACGGGAATCATCTTTGTTACATTTTCAAAAACTGTTTTCATTGTTGTGAGTCTCTCATTTTCTCTTGTTTTTGCGAACTATTTACACTTTTATAAACTGCGCTAATACTATTATAATCAACTATTTCAATTTTTACAAAAATTTTGTCATCTCTTGGTATTTACAATGTTAAGAATTTTCTGTAAAATATAGAGACATACTATTACAAAAAGGAACTCTATACAAAATGACTGAAACAATAATGCTCCATCTCATAAAATTTTTACTCATCACCTCGATTCTGATTCTTGCGATTGAAATTTTTGTTCATACAAGACGCCAAAAAATTAACATCATTGGCACACCGAAAAAATTTCTAACTGCTTTCGGAATTGGTTTTATTACTGATTTGCTGGATACTTGGGGAATTGGGTCATTTGCTACAACAACAACTTTCTTCAAGCTGACACATTTTATTGATGATAATGACGATAGTCAATTACCTGGTACGATGAATGTTGGGCATGCGATTGCCGTTTTGATTGAGGCGCTTTTTTTCATCACAGCGGTCAAAGTTGAGATGATGACACTAATTCCCATGACTTCAGCGGCGATTGCCGGCGCACTTACTGGCACGCGCATTACCAAAAATTGGCCTGCTAAGCTCGTACAACGCGTTCTTGGCGTTCTTTTGGTAATTGCGGCAATTATCATGGCGACTCGGCTTTTGTTCAATATTGGCGCTGATATGTCAACTAGCTCGCATGGTCTGCATGGTATTTTACTTATTGTCGGTGTCTCTTTTAACTTCGTTTTGGGCGTATTGATGACTATGGGGCTTGGCAATTATGCGCCTGAACTCGTTTTCTTCTCGCTAGCTGGTGTCAATCCCATGATTGCCTTACCCGTGATGATGTTGGATGCAGCAATGATTATGTTCTCATCTGCTCAAGAATTCATCAAAAAAGATCGCGTCTATTGGAATGGCCTATTGGGCATGATGATTGGTGGCATTTTCGGCGTCATTGTTGCTGCCAAGGTGATTACAAATATTGATATTGAACTGCTAAAAAAAGCAATGGTTGTCATCGTTATCTATACAGGAATTATGCTAATTCGTTCGTCGTTTGGAAAAGAAAAAAACTAATCACAAATTACCAATAAATTCGTTGTTTTATCCAAACATGTTTCAAAAACAACTTGTTCACGTTTGCCAGGCTGAACAATTGTTGGCCAATAATCTTTTTTTGGTGCTTTAACTGAAAAAGCATTGTCATCAATTTTGACTATTTTTGAAACCTTGTACTCGCGTTCTTGTCCTTTATAATCGTACACCGTTATTTTTTCGCCTAAAGTCATTGTCGGCAATATCGAAAAAAGACCTGGATTGTGTCCGATAAAGTGCGTTGAGCGCTTATCTGCCACATTATTGACGGTCACACCACCCCAAGTTGAGCAAATCGTGGCGGGATTGTCATTAATCAATTCTTGACCTTTGGCTAGACCACCGTCTTTATAATCATAATATTTCCCCCTAATCATAATCTTGCGTTGCAATGTCGTTGCTGTCTCAGGTAAATAACTGTTGCTATCATCATGAGATTTGGTAAACTCATCACCTGTATAGTCCGCTAATGAGCGCCCGTAAAGCCCTTTAACAATATCTGCATTATATCTTCTCAGTTGTTTATCAGAAATATGAGCCGTCAGATTGTGCTGATAGATAAAATAACCACAAATCGGCACAGCAATAATCGCAAGTAGACCTAGAATTAAAAACCAAATACTATTTTCTTTCTTTGCGTTTGTCACTACCTTTGCCTCCTTTGGCAAGTTTAAAATCTCCTACTTTCATTTTAACAAATATTTTCATTCTTTGTGAACCATATACAAAATATGTTATAATGTAACCATGGATTATTTTGAAATTATTGAACAAGAAAAGAAATCATCACCTCAAATCGAGTTTCCAGACAATCATGAGCCGAAAGTTCAGACTTGGAAATCTCGTTTAACTTTTATCTGGTTTCTGCTACTTTGGCAAATTCAAAGAGAAGCGATTGGGATTCCGATTAACAAGCAGCAACATTTTTCATTTTGGCGAATCGCTTTATTTCTAGCCATTTTCCTTGTCTGTCTTTGTTTAAGCTATCGTTGGGCACGCAAACATAACTTGATTCCCAAAATTCATTGGCGCCTCTTCCCATTTGGCAAAATCGGCATAGGGCTTGCCTTGATGTTTGCAGTGGGGATTATCTCAAGTCTCGTCATGCGCCTCACAGGTGTGACCAACACGGAAAATCAAGAAGCGCTCAATGAAATGTGTAAAAGTTTACCTGTTATCGTCTATTTTATCGCTACAACTGGTGCGGGATTTTTCGAGGAAATGCTCTTTCGTGTTGGCTTATTTGAACTCCTATTTAACAAGTGGCCAAAAATCGCTGCTATCATGTCTTGCTTGCTCTTTACGCTTGCACATGTGCCAACTAACTTTGCAAGCTTTGTTGCCTATGGCTCGATGAGCCTTGTCCTGACTGGTCTTTACTATAAATATCGTAACTTTTATCTCAATTCATCTGTTCACTTTTTATGGAACAGCCTTGCGGTCATCGTTTTTCTGATGTCATCGAAATAACTAAAAATACCTTTGACTTCATTTTATCAAAGGTATTTTTAGATTAATTTTCACGCATGCTAAGTAAACAAAAAATCTCCGAACAAAAAGTCAGAGATTTTCAATCGCTTATTTCAAGAAAAGAATCTTAAATGTCGCAACTGCGGCAATACCCGCCAAAACTGGTGCAATGACTGGAACCCAAGCATACCACCATTTACTGTCAGCTTTGCTGTCCCCAAGAATTGATTTCGGCAAAATCGCGTGTAAGAGACGCGGACCAAGGTCACGCGCTGGATTGAGCGCTGGACCTGTTGCACCACCAAGTGAGGCAACAAGTGTCATCACAAGGAAACCAAGCGCCAAATGCGCAACTGAGAGCGAACCCGCGGTATAGTTAAGCGTCCCTTGTTTCAGAGCAGTGATAAATTCTGTGGATGTTTCAGCAATATTTGCTTGTGCTGCTTGCTGTTTAAGACTTTCAGTAATGAAACCAACAAGTTCTGAACCAAAGAAATTTTTCGTCAAAGCAAGCGCCCCGAAAAACAGAACAAATGAGCCTACAAATTCATTCAAGAAACCATTGAGCCATGCACCACCGCGTGTCGCTGCATTACCGTCGTCAACATTGTCAATCGTTGAAAATGTCCCCAAGATATGGTTTGAGTTAGTTGTTTGCAAATAATAAGGGCGATAAATCATGACCAAGATAGCTTGACCAACGATAGCGCCAAGAAATTGTGCTACGATATATTGCGCAACATGCGCCCAAGGGAAAAGTTTTGCGACTGCAAGACCTAGCGTGAAAGCTGGGTTGATGTGGTTACCTGAAACATTGCCAAACATCAAAGCAGGTATCATCACGCCACAGCCGTAGCCCCAAGCAATCGTCATCCAGCCCGAAGCAAAGCCTTTAGTTCCTTTAAGGTCAACGTTTGCGACCGCTCCGTTACCAAGAATTACAAGAATCGCCGTTCCGATAAATTCGGCGATGTATTTAGTCATCCATGTTACTTCCATTTTTTGTTGTCGTCTCCTTTAAATTTATAAGTACTTTACAAGTTTATCAGAAAAAAACGCTTGTGTAAAGAATTTATAAACCTTTTCCTTGAAATTTCAGTTTTATTTAAGTTTATTTTTCTGTTATAATTTGTTTTAAAGGAGATTTTATGCGCTTTAACCACTTTTCGATTATTGATAAACCTTTTGAAGAAAAACTCGCCGATTTGCATGCGCTTGGGTTCAAGTTTGAGACACAGTTCAGCGCCAAGCGCAATCTCAAAAACTGGCTTTTGCATGCACCGATTGACTTGACGACTTTGGCGGCCAATGGTAAACAGGACGTTTTAGCATTTCTAAATTCTGATAACGATTTAACTTGGCACATCTTTTATGCGATTAGTCTGCAATTACTTGATTTTGTGGCAAATTTTGAATTTCAGCTGACAGATTCCCTTGACTTTGCGCGTTCTGTTAATCTGCCATTAGTTGATACAACTTGCGACTTATCGTCTGAAAACGTTCTATCTGCTATCTATTTACTCATGAACACTCGCCGCAAAAATGGCATGACTTTGGTTGAACATTGGGTCTCAGAAAATCTGTTGCCGCTTGACAACTGCTACCATTTTTTCAATGATAAAACACTTGCAACTTTTGATACCACTCAACTGATTCGCGAAGTTGTTTACGTTGAAAGTGCGGTTGACACGCAGAACCGTGGCACATACGATTTGATAAAAGTTGACATTATTCGCCCGAAATTTGACGGTAAATTACCCGCAATCATGACCGCAAGTCCTTATCATTTCGGCACAAATGGTGTGGCAAATGATAAAAAATTGCATGATATGACCCTTACTTTAGCCGAGAAACCGCTGGGAATTATCGAGATTTCTGACACAAAACTGGCACTGAAAACTTATCCAAAAACAGAGCTACCAAACTCTGAAACGACTGAGCATTTCACGCATACTTGGACTTACTCACTCAACGATTATTTTCTAGCGCGCGGTTTCGCCTCTATTTATGTCGCAAGCGTTGGGACACGTGGTTCTGATGGTTTCCAAACATCAGGCGATTATCAGCAGATTGCAGGTGTTACAGCGGTCATTGACTGGCTCAATGGTCGCGCTCGCGCCTTTACGTCACGTCAAAAAACGGCGCTAGTAACGGCTGATTGGGCGACTGGTCACGTTGCAATGACCGGCAAATCTTATCTCGGCACGCTGGCATATGGCGCTGCAACGACTGGTATCAGTGGACTTGACGTCATTCTCGCCGAGGCTGGCATTACCAACTGGTATGATTATTATCGCGAAAACGGGCTCATTCGCAGTCCTGGTGGCTTTTCAGGCGAAGATTTAGACGTTCTCGCCGAGCTGACTTATACGCGAAACCTTGATGCAGCTGATTTTTTGGCAAATAATACTGCTTACCAAAAACAGCTCGCTGATATGAGCCAGTCGCTAACTCGAAACTCAGGCGATTATAACAGTTACTGGCATGCTAGAAATTACCTACCAAATGCTGATAAAGTCAAGGCTGACGTGCTAATCGTTCACGGCTTGCAAGACTTCAACGTGACCACTTCGCACGCTTTCAAGTTTTGGCAAGCACTTCCCAAACATGTGGTTAAACACGCCTTTTTACACCAAGGCAGTCACATTTACATGAATAATTGGCAGTCAATCGACTTTTCAGAAACGATAAATGCCTATTTCACAGCAAAATTATTAGCACGTGAGTTGACACTTGACTTGCCACCTGTTATTTGGCAAAAAAATACAGTTGCCCAATCATTTGAAAGTTTAGCAACATTTGGCGCGCATGATATTGAGAGGTTGACACTTGGTGGTGCTTGTGAAATCGCCAGTTTTGACAATCATTATTCAGCTGATTGTTTCGACAGCTATTCTCAAAATTTCCAAACTTTCAAGGCTGATTTATTTGAAAACAAAGCAAATGCAATAGTCATTGATGTGCCAATTTCTAAAAATATGCGGATAAATGGTCAGATTGTACTTGATTTACGTGTCAAAATCAACGACACCAAAGGCTTATTATCCGCTCAAATCTTAGATTTCGGAAAGAAAAAACGTTTAAATAATGTCAGCAGCATTTTAGATATCAAGACCATTGACCGAGGTCGAAACTTCATGCTTGACGACCTGAACGAGCTGACAATGGCTGATAAGCCCTATCAAGTCGTGACCAAAGGCTTTCTCAATCTGCAAAATCGCAAGCGGCTGACCGAGCGTGTCACCGTGCCAAAAAATGAGTGGCTGAGCGCTGAAATGCGCCTACAACCCACGATTTACGAGCTTACGAGTGGCGATACACTGCGCCTTGTGATTTATAGCACAGACTTTGAGCATACCGTGCGCGACAATCGTGAGGTGCGCTATGAGATTGATTTGGAGAAATCACGGATTTTTGTGCCTACCCCAACTGAAAAGGAGAAAAATGACAACTAAACCCACTTACAAACTTAACGCCTACACCCTAAAAATCATCGCGATTATCGCCATGACCTCCGACCATATCGGCAACGTTTTTGAAGATCAGCTACCACTTATCGCACGCATGATTCTCTTTGCCCCAGGCGGTATGACCTTTCCAATCATGGCATTTCTACTAACCGAAGGCTATCGGCATACACATGATGTCAAAAAATACGGTCAAAGATTACTAATTTTTGCCTTGGTGGCACTCATACCATTTATTTTAGTAGCCGAGCTACCTATGCTAAATGTTCTATTTACCTTGCTATTTGGCTTGATTGTGATTTACTTGTATGACCACATGAACAACCGAGTGGGCTTTTGGTTCGCATTTATAGGTATCACATTACTAACATCATTTTGTGATTGGCCACTTATGGGCGTACCCATGATTTTATGCTATCACACTATCAAAACTCCCGTCAAACGTGTCGCCCTCCCACTCCTCTTTCCCTTAATCTTAACATCACTTGTCCTTTTAGTAGATATAAATTCAGGTCAAACGCTACTAACATTAATGCCTAACATTCTCTACACCCTTATCGGTTGTACAGCAACAATTCCTTTACTACTCAATTACAATGGCGAGCGTGGCAAGTCCATGAAATACTTCTTCTACACTTATTATCCCGCACATTTGCTGATTTTAGTGGTCATTCGTACTTTACTCTAACTGTTTGAAAACGCCTTAATCTATGTAGATTAGGGCGTTTTTACGTGGTGGTCTGTTCCAAAATTGCTTCAATGACAGCTACCAAACTTGTACACTCACTCTTGAAATTTACCTGTCTTATATCCTTTGAGTTATCAATAGCTGTTTGATAATTTCTAGCCAAATCAGAAATTTTAAAATGTCCTTTCTTATATTCTGGAAAATGCTTTTTTAACTTATCATCAACAGAACCATTATTGGCATTTAAAGATTCATAGTGCGCTAAAAGCCACAATTCAAATTTGGGATTAGAAAATCCTATCTGATAGGTATGATGTAGCCGATTAATTTTATTAAATTGCTCTAATGTCAAATCGTCCTTATCAAAAATAAAAGCAATTTTAGCAAATTTTTCGAGTTCAACTTTCTTTTTCTTTGTCGGTTCTAACAATATTTTGAGCAGATTATCTAAACCCTTACAGTCTTCAATATCAAGTTTGTAAGCTGAACTCCTAAATTCATCAAGTTGCTTTAAAGCACCAAAATAAAGCACTTCACTTTTTCCCTCAACATAAATCTTAAAAATCTTCTTTTTGGGTCTAGGCATTATTTTCACCTAGCAAAGCAAGAAGCCCCGCCTCATTTACAACTTGACTAGCACCATATAGCTCATTCTCATATTTTTTAGAATAATTGGCATCTTTTCGAGTCTTATCCTCCTCAAAATCAGATAACTTGAAAATCTCACTCTCTCCAGCATTATTTTTTTCCACAAAATAGATTTGATGTTTTTTCAATAAATTCATCATCTCACTATTATGTGTTATACCAATAAACTGGATATGATTATTGTCACTATTTAGTAGATTAACAATACTCTCTGCTAATTTTTTATGCAGCGACTGACCAAATTCATCACTTAAAATCAGATGTTCATGCTTATGTTGCGCATTAAAAACTGCCATAATAAAATTAAAATATTGAATTGTCCCAAGGCTTTCATTATTGAGATGAATCTTATACTTGTTGCCTTGATTTTCATGTACCAAAAACACCTGCAATATTTTTGGGAATTCGGTTACTGGTTCGACGCTTTGAATCTCTTCATTAACTTGCTTGATATTTAATCCCCTTGATGGACGCAGTACTTCTTCAATTTCAATGTCAACAACGTTAAAATCAGCAAATTTCAGTGCATACAATATCTTTTCTTTAAAGTCATTATCTTCCTTAATTTTCAAAGCAAGATTCTCTTTATTGCCATAACGAACATCATAAAACCACGAAAATGCCTCTTTGCTAATAGCATCATTATTACTTTGTGCAAA
The DNA here is from genome assembly GCF_011170085.1 of Pseudolactococcus hodotermopsidis. GTDB lineage: Bacteria > Bacillota > Bacilli > Lactobacillales > Streptococcaceae > Pseudolactococcus > Pseudolactococcus hodotermopsidis. The sequence goes on from NZ_BLLI01000001.1 coordinate 29,221, forward strand.
AAATAAAGCTGTGGTAGTTGGTCGAATTGTTTTAAGAAATCGCGTGTCAGATAATAAGTCTGGCATTGTTATAAAATCTTGACCTTTACGTTCGATAACCACAACATCATCTTTAGTCAATTTCTCAAACACAATTTCTGTTTTTTTATATTCTAATGTATAAATATAAACAGAATTATTTTTGATAAATTTAATTTCAAATCTCGTATTTTCTTGATTTCTCGCAAAAGTATCTACTGGTAAACCTTGCACATCACTCATAGTAGGCTGCAAAATCATACCACTAAAAAACAAAAAGGCTTTAAAAATATTTGACTTACCACTAGCATTTCCGCCAAAAATAAAAGCATTTTTAAGCACACGAATATTTCCTTGTTTAGTATTAATTTCAAAACGTCGCGCCACATCTATCTTTGTATTTTCAGGCATTTGAAAAGAAATATTGACCATTTCTTTAAAAGAACGAAAATTTTTGATTTTCATTGATAATAACATATCACACCAATATCCTTAAAAACATTTTTTTGTATATAAGCATATTGTAGCATACTTGAAAGTAAATGTCATCTCAAAAATTTTTTTCTTACCTGTCATATTTAACAAAAAAAGCCGAAACAACTTCCGACTTTTTCAAGCTCACAATTTCTCAAGCTCAGCAATTCGAGCTTGCGTAGTTTCAAATTTTGCTTGATAATCAAGCTGTTTCGCCTTTTCTTTTGCGACAACCTCGGCTTTTGCGTTAGCCACAAACTTCTCATTTGACAGCTTGCGCGTTACCATGTCTAGCTCTTTTTGCCATTTGGCGAGTTCTTTGGTCAGGCGCGCAATTTCGTCTGTGATGTTAATCAAACCAGCGAGTGGCAAGAAAATATCAACATTTGTTAAAACAGCCGTCATTGCTTGCGCTGGCGCAATGGTATCAGCACCAATTTCAAGCGTTTCTGGATTAGTAAAACGGGTCAAATAATTACGATTTTCCTTGAGAAAAGCCTCAATTTCAGCATTTTCCGTCTTGATAAGAATCGGCACAGCCTTACTCGGCGCAGTATTGACCTCAGCGCGAATATTACGGACTGATTTGATAATCTCTTTTAGCACCTCAACACCACGAACCGCCACGTCATCTGTCATTTCTTTTCTAACCACTGGATATTTGGCAACAACGAGACTACCAGCAAGCAAACCAAGATTTTCAGAAATTTCTTCTGTCACAAACGGCATAATTGGATGGAGTAGCCGCAAAATCTGGTCAAGCACATAAACAAGCACACTACGCGTCACGTCTTTCTCCGCCTCATCTTCGCCATAAAGCACTTCTTTGGTCAGCTCAACATACCAGTTGGCAAAATCCTCCCAGATAAAGTTATAAAGACTACGCCCCGCCTCGCCAAATTCGAATTTATCAAAATTTTTGGTTACATTTTCAATCGTTTCGTTAAGTTTCGTGAGAATCCAACGGTCAGTCACATTGCCAACCGCCTTAGCCGCAACCTTGTCAATCGTTGCCAAAGTCGTCTCAGCTGTTAGATTTTCCTTGTTCATGATAATATAACGCGAAATGTTCCAAATTTTGTTAATGAAATTCCACGCAGCATCCATTTTCTCATAGGAGAAACGTACGTCTTGACCAGGTGCAGAACCATTTGATAAGAACCAACGCAACGCATCCGCACCATATTTTTCAATCACATCCATCGGATCAATCCCATTGCCGAGCGACTTAGACATCTTGCGCCCTTCTTCATCACGAATCAGCCCATGAATCAGCACATTTTTAAAGGGACGCTCGCCTGTAAACTCCAAACTTTGAAAAATCATGCGACTTACCCAGAAAAAGATGATGTCGTAGCCAGTGACAAGGGTTGACGTCGGAAAATAACGTTTGAAATCAGCCGCATTTTCATCAGGCCAGCCCATCGTCGAAAAAGGCCATAAAGCCGATGAGAACCACGTATCCAGCACGTCAGAATCCTGTGTCCAACCGTCCCCCTCGGGCGCTGTTTCACCCACATACATCTCGCCGTCTGCGTTGTACCATGCGGGAATCTGATGTCCCCACCAAAGTTGGCGCGAAATGACCCAGTCATGCACATTTTCCATCCACTGCGTAAAGGTCTCATTGAAACGCGGCGGGAAAAATTCAACTGCCTGTTCTGTTTTTTGATTGTCAATCGCATTTTTGGACAACTCGTCCATTTTCACGAACCATTGCGTTGACAGACGTGGCTCAACGACAGCACCCGAACGCTCAGAATGCCCAACACTGTGAACCATTTTCTCGATTTTGACAAGTTGCCCCAAGTCATCAAGCTGAGTCACAATCTGCTTGCGTGCCTCAAAACGATCCAGATTGGCAAAATCAGCCGCAAGGTCATTCATCGTCCCGTCATCATTCATGACGTTAATCATTGACAGATTGTGACCTTGCGCATTGAGCCGTTCAACCACGTCAAAGTCGTTTGGGTCATGCGCTGGCGTGATTTTGACGACACCCGTCCCTTTTGTCATGTCAGCATGTTCATCAGTCAAGACTGGAATCTCACGATTGACAAAAGGCACAATGACCGTTTTCCCAACAATCGACTTGTAACGTTCGTCTTTAGCATTGACAATAACCGCCACATCGCCAAGCAAAGTTTCTGGACGCGTTGTCGCAATTTCAACCGAACCCGAGCCGTCCGCAAGCGGATAAGTGATGTGATAAAAAGCACCCTCAACCTCTTTGTGAATAACCTCAATATCGCTCAAAGCCGTGCGAGCAACGGGATCCCAGTTGATGATGAACTCCCCCCGATAGATAAAACCTTTCTCATAAAGTTTGACAAAAACTTTTTTGACCGCCTTCGACAGCCCCTCATCCAACGTGAAACGCTCGCGTGAATAATCAAGCGACAGCCCCATTTTGCTCCACTGCTCCTTGATAGTGGCTGCATACTCGTCTTTCCATTCCCAAACTTTTTCTAGGAATTTCGCACGCCCAAGGTCATAGCGAGAAATGCCTTGTTCACGCAAACGTTCTTCGACTTTAGCTTGAGTTGCAATCCCCGCATGGTCCATGCCGGGCAGCCACAAAGTATCATAGCCTTGCATGCGTTTAGCACGGATAATGATGTCTTGGAGCGTTGTATCCCAAGCATGTCCAAGGTGGAGTTTACCTGTCACATTTGGTGGTGGGATGACAATACTGTACGGTTCAGCATCTGGATTGCCAGATGGCTTGAAAACATCCGCCGCTAACCACTTTTCGTAACGACCGTTTTCTACTTCTGTTGGGTTGAATTTTGTTGATAGTTGGTTTGTCATGTTTTTTTCCTTTTGTCTTAAATATCAATTACTAGTTAAGATAATATATCCTTATCTAAAATTTCTTTTGTTGCTACGACTTCTTTTTGAGTCCATTCGGCTAATTTTTTGATGACTTGTTTTTGTATGATTTTGATGTAACGTGCCATGAAATCATAGTCTGGTTTGTTATTTTTTGTTGAAAGTTTAATTATTGTATTCTTCAATACAATTTTTGTAGCCTTTGCATTATATGAAAAACGCTCTCTTATAGCTTTATCAATTGCAGAAATTACATAAAATCCTGTTAATTTATTCAACCATTCTGCTTGCAAAACACTTGTTGCTCCATGACCATCCTTTAAATAGAATGGCGTATCTAAATATACAATATTTTGATTATTTGAATGTATCAAAATCGTAGGTTTATTCTTCTTATTGTTTAAAAGATTTTTTTCTAAATCAAAATAGCCTATAATTCCTTTATTAATGGTTGCCTGACCATAAAATGGATATTTCTTTTTATCTGAAATAGACAGCTCATTTAATTTTAAAGGATTAATTTCCATCTTAGGTTGCAACTTGTGTCGCTGAAATTATCATCCTAGCAATTTTTTTATTAAAATTTTTAAATTTCGGTTTCGGATTTTGTATATGTGAATAACCTATGAAATTTTTCTTGATAGAACATCGTCTCAGCACCAATTGTTGTATCAGAAACAGTTAAAACGTTCCCTTTATTTAAAGCCTTTAACTTTGAATACCCCATAATTTCATTCTCAGTTGAAGAATTTGAAGTCAACGGAGTTTTTCCATATATATCCCAGATGAAATCATATTTCTAGCGTAATACAACGCACCATTGACAGCATTCCCAGCAATAAATACATCATCAAATCTTATGCCATCTTTATTTTCCGCAATCAACTTAGCATGCTTAATCTTGTTTTCAATAATTACTGGTAAAATTATTTTTTGACGATCAGCTAGACGATATTTTTCTGTATGAAAATCAGGTTTTCCAAAATTCGTTTTTTTAGCTGTTTTCGCTGACCCCCTCAAACTTTCTCTCATTTTAAGACTCATATTTGATTCAGTGAAAAAATCACGATCACGCACCAAACCAAGTTTTTCTAACTGCGAATTAACCCAATTATTCACTGAATCTTCATTTTTCCATTGAGGAATTTTTTTAGTCATTGCTTAGCTCCTTAAGATAAATTCTTTTATAACACCATTCAATAACTCAAATTACCAATCCTCACGCAACAAAAACTCCTCAACACGCAAATGTTCGATTCCCTCACGTGGTTGCAGGACCAAGTCCATTGATAAGACAATTTTCCGATAATTATCTGCTAATTTTAATAGGGAACGAAATTCTCGTTCAATTGTTTTAGAAGCATTTAAAAGATAAGTAACTTGCAAATATATTTTTTGGCCTTCTTTTTCAATCACAAAATCAATCTCATAATCTCCCACATAACCAATTGTAACAGCATAACCACGACGGAACGCTTCAAGTGCCACAATATTTTCTAAAATCATCTGAATTTCAGTTTCATTATCATGTAAAAGCGTTTCGCGTAGACCGTGATCGACAACGTAATATTTGGCATTTGTTTGAAAGATTTTCTTTCCTTTCAAATCATTTCTAGCCAGCGGATAAAACAGTAGCGCATCAACACAATACTTCAAATAATTTAAAAGCGTATCCACTTTGACATTTCTACCTTGACTTTTCAAATATTTTGAAATGCTAGTTGCACTAAAAATTTGTCCTGTATTGGCTAAAGCAAATCGAATCACACGCTCTAAAAGTGCTACATCACGAATACTATTTCTTTCGATAATATCTTTCAAAACAACTGAATGGTAAATATCTTTTAAATAATTTTCTTTGATTTGAAGGGGCAGATTTTGCGTGACGACAAAAGGCATCCCACCCTCACGAATGTAGGCTAAAAAATAATCAGAAATCCCCTTACTTTCCCCCAACTCTTCTTTTGCAGAAATATATTCCTTAAAACTAAAAGGATAGACAAAAAATTGAATATAGCGCCCAGCAAGATAAGTTGCTAGTTCACCTGAAAGTAAATTTGAATTTGAACCTGTGATATAAATATCAACATTCTCCGATACACGTAAGGAATTGATGACTTGCTCAAACCCTGTCACTTCCTGTATTTCATCTAAAAACAAGTAGGCTTTTCCATTGATAGCAGCGATTTTTTCCTTTAAAAAGTCATGTAATTGTTTCGGGTCACGATAATCATAATAAAAGAAATCTTCAAAATTTATCTTAATAAATTGCGATTCCGCTCGGCCATTTTCAAGCAAATAATCTTGAATTAACTTTAATAATATTGACTTTCCTGAACGCCTAAAGCCCACAATGACTTTAATGATGTCTTTATCAATCACAGGGATAATCTGTTTTAAATATAGCGGTCGATTAATCATATCCTTCACTAAACTCCTTATAAGGGAATTATATCATTTTTTTGCATATTTTTCCATTATAAAGGAAATTTTCATCTTCACTCGTTAATTTTTAAGATTCTTCGATTTATGTTAAGGGCATCTCTAAAAACTCAGATTGCCCAAATCCTGCGTCAATCCTCCTAGCCTTGTGGCTGCGATTACTCGCCACAGAAAGTGTATGTGCTTTACCTGTGACGAGCATTGCGCAGTCACAAGCCGTCGTCGAATTTTCTTGCGGTTAAAAAATCTATCTAAAATTTGGTCAAGCAGTTTTTAGAGTTGCCCTTAATTTCATAAAATTAACAACATTACAAACTATTTTTCATAGACTGAAATATCATTCCCTAGGCGCACCAAACGATCCATACAAAGCAAGCATAAACTCCTCATGCCCCTCAATACTGACCATGCCTTGCTGACCAACCATAAATGCCGTATCTGAACCAATATTAATGGTATCTGGTACACGTTCAACAGCTTGAAAATCGGGATAATGGTCATAGATATACTGCCAACGTTCGGTATCTGATAATTGTGAAAATTCATTGTCTTGACCACTCTCATAACCAACCGAATATTGCGTCAACAGCTGATTATTTTCAAGAGAATGTGTCTCCATAGCAAGTTCAAACGCACCATCAGCAGTTACATGAGTCGTCAACACAATGACCCGATAATCAGGAGTCAAAAACAAAACTCCTCTATTGTCCGTATTTGAGGCCGTCGGCAAATACAAGCTATTTTCAGCAAGCAAATCAGCACCAAATTCTGCCATATAAGCAACCGTTTTGTGATAAGCAGCATAATTATAAGCATACTCACCTTTTGCCTTTGTTTCCTCTGGATAATGTTTCCCTTGCCAAGCGCCCTCTTGAATGTAGTAATCCTCATCTTCTTCCTTCTCAGCACTTGATGTTTCAGAAGTAGCCTCTGATTCACTTGTCTCGTCTGACTGATTTTCCGATGCCGTCCCTTTTGACTGGCTACTACTTTTTGGTGCTGTACCATTTTCGATTTTGACGTACGATTTTTGCCCATTCCAAATGACGAGACAAACAATCGCCAGAATGACGACACCCGAGATAACAAAAATTGTTCTAAGTTTTGTATCGCCTTTTTTAGCTTGTTTTCTTTTTTCCATCTTACTTCCCCTTTATTTAAACTTCAAGCTAACTTTCTATGAAAGTTAGCGCCTATGGCGCACCGCTTGTTTTTTCTACAAAAAAACGCCCAAAATCCATACAGATTAGGGCGCTTTCACGTGGTACCACCTAAATTCCTAGAAAATTTTCCTAGACACTCAATTGATTTATTCGGTTTGTCAAAAAGCAACAATTATAAGCGCATTTATAGGTCTTTCAGCGACTTCCTACTCTCTTTGAAAATGCGGGGTTACAAAACTCTTTTCGTTTTCTTAATTTTACCAAAATAAGCGCTTACCGTCAAATTTCTTTAGCCACCCCATTTTCATCAACTTCAGCCAATTTAAAGTCAAGTTTTAGAAACCAACTCACGCCTATCGTCCAAAAAATAACAAGCGCCGAACAAGTCACTGCTGTTATAAAATTTAACGAGATTTTAGCCACTTTCAAATCATAAATCATGCCGAAAACAAGCACACCCAGCGGCATTAACAGCTGAGAAATCGTCCCCATTAGCGTGAAAACGCGCCCTTGCAGATGACTAGGCACGACCTTTTGAATCCAGCCAAACAGTGGGGTATTCGTGTAGACGAGCGCCACGCCAAGCACCAGCATGAGTATCACGTACAGGCTCAGCGCAAGGTATAGCGTTTTTGTGACAATGGGAATCAACCCCGCCAAAAAGAGACAAACAACTAGCAAAGTCAGGCTTTTCATGCTCTTCAACACAGGATAGCGCAGTTGTTTTGATTTGCCGAGTCTGATACCAGCGATGAAAAAACCGAGCGTCATCGCAATTTCAACTGTGGCATACATGAGATTTGAGAATCCGAGAACGTGAATCTGCATATAAGGCATACCAATAGTTATCGCACCGAAGAAGAAATTGACAGGTGCGCTGATTAATATCATTCCCCAAAGTAATTTTTTCGACATGAAATAGACAAGACCATCTTTAAAAGAATAAGACATTTCTTCACTTTTTTCAGCCTTTTCTTGCTGATTAAAGTCAAAATCCAAGCTAAAAGTCAAGATTAATGTGACGATTTCTGTCGCTATCTCAACTATCACAAATAATTCAAAAGGTAAAATTGTAAACAAAATCGCACTTAAAATAGGCGATATAAGTCCCGAAAAACTCTGCGCTGACTGCGTATAGCCCAGAAATTTTTGCAAATCCTTAGCCAAAACAAGATGAACACGCGCAGCCTGATAAGCATTTCCCGTGAACAAATCACTGATTTTAAGCATGGTAATGATAAATATCACGCTAAGCATAGGCGTGTCAACTAGACGATAAAGTACGATAAAAATAGCAAGACTAAGAATCGTGAATATTTGACTTGCGATAATTATTTTTTTATGACTATGTTTGTCAATCAGCGTTCCCACAATCGGCAGCAATATCAAACTGACAATCGGTCCAATAATTTGTGTCATACCAAAATTCATAGCGCTTGAAGTCTCACGCAAAATAAGCAAGCCCAAGCCAAATGAGAAAATTGAGCTACCAAAAACCCCAACAGTCGTTGAAATCAGTGAAATTCTCAACTGTTTAAGTGACCTTTTTTCCATTTTAATAATCCTCTCCTTTAAATTTAAGTTTACGTTTTGAAAGTTTATCGCTTTCAATTTTGATTAGTGAATACATGAATTCCTCCTCTTTTTGAGACCGATAGTCTGTTTGACATAAAAATTAAAGCTGATTAGTCAGCATTAATTTTGCGATAATATTGCTTGATATTTTCTAATAGCTTGGGAGTTAGCAACTTCACTCCTTGATTTCTAAAGATTTTATGATAGAAAGCCAACTTCCCGTAAAAACGTTCAGTAGTGATAAAGTAAACTCTCATCCCTAACCAAATACTGAAAAATTCAACAATCAGCTCAGCAAGTTCATCTGGAAAATCAGTCATGATTGACGAATCTTCAATGCCTATTCGCACTAATTCTGCAATTTTAGGCGCTTGATCGCGCATATTTGTTAGATAAATTTCACCGAAAACCTTAGGCTCATTGAACAGCGATTTAGCTGAACGCATGAGATTGATTTTCGTGTCATTTTTCAAAGTCAACTCAAATAACTGTTGAATTTTTTCAAGTCCAGTCAGACTAGCATCATTTTTCAAACGCACCAAATCATCCGCCGTCGTATCAATCTGCGACATGATTCGATTAAAAATCTCCTTTTTCGACTTAAAATGATAATAAATCGCCCCCTTGCTAAAGCCACTATTGACAATATCTTGCATGGTTGTATTATCGTAACCCTTTTCAAAAAATAACTTTTGTGCAACTTGTAACATGCTATCAACCGTTTTTTCTGGATATTTATTTCTGACCATAGCTACTCCCTTAATGATTGAGGAACAAAGTGACGAAGAATTTAGGGTCTTGCCATCTACAACGTTCTTTTGCGATTTTACCGCTTAGGCGTTGGAGTAGCTACTCCCTAAAACAAACCGACAGTCTGTTTATAATAAGAATACACCTTTATGCCACTTTTGTCAAGCACAAATAAAAAAAACTTGCGATTCCTCACAAATTTCCCTCACGCTCAAAACGGCAAACCTTTAGTAAATTTCCCCATCTTCTGCTCAGTCGTCTTATCAATCTCAACCAAAGCATTATTGACAGCTTGGGCAATCATATCTGACAGCGTTTCAGCATCTTCTGGGTCAATCAACTCAGCCGAAATGTCAAGATTAGTCAGCTTGCGATCGCCAGTGAAAGCAACTTTTACCAAATCTTGCGCTGATGTGCCGTAAAATGTCGTCTCTTCGATTTCAGCTTGCGCCTTTTTCATGTTTTTCTGCAAATCTTGCGCTTGTTGCATCATTTTCTTCATATTCATCATGATAAATAAATCTCCTTTTTCTAATAAAAAAGCCGAGCGCATGGCTCAGCAATAATGCGGAGAAAGGGACTTGAACCCTCACGACCAAAATAGGTCACAGGATCCTTAATCCTGCGCGTCTGCCAATTCCGCCATCTCCGCGAAACTACTTTATTAGTATATCAAAGTATGCGTAAATCGTCAAGAGGTTTTGCAAGTTTTTTTCAAAAAATCAGTAGTTGACTTGTTCAAACAAGCCATCTGGCAAGTCATGAAAACCTTTACCAGCTTGATAATTCTCAAACTTCCCCGCTAAAAATTGATAGGCGGAAAGCCGACTTTCATAGCGAATCACTGCATCTTTTGCGCGCTCATCGCCGTTAGCCATCTCTTCTTGCGCCGCCACCATTGCCATCTGATGAACAGCAACTTGTGTCGCCACCCAATCACCAAAATCTTTTAAAAATTCCTGTTCGTATGTCATGTTTTCTCTTTTCTTTGAACTTCAAATTAATTTTCTAGGAAAATAGATGATTTCTCATCATTTCCCAACGCTCTGAAATGCAAGCCGTGCGCCTTCAAATAGAACTATCCCACATTTTTCAAAGCCGAGTTTCGTTAAAATATGTTGCATAATCTGATTTTCCGTGTGCGTGTCGCAACGAAAATCGTGATAAGAGCTGAACTCAGCAAAAATAGCACGGAAAAATTGCTGAGCAAGTGCGCGCCCGCGAAACTGGTCAGACAAAGCTAATCTGTGAATTGTCACATAGTCTCGATTGTCATTTAACCAAGCTCCGTCTTGAATCTTGTCATAGGCGGGGTCAAAGCCAGTGATAACAGCTGCGTAACCCGCAATCTCGCCGTCAATTTCTAACACATAGCCGACACCCGTTTCAATATCAGCGCTCACGTCAGAAACATTCGGGTAGCTACTCGTCTGCCACTGGTCAATGCCCTGACGTTTCAGAAAAGCACGCGCATTTTCAATCACTGCCACAATTGCCCGCAAATCAGCCAAAGTCGCCTGTCTCATCATCTGCGCACCAACTTCACGACCGCCTCCGTCCGCGCTGTGTGCGGGAACATATCGACCGACTGGATGTAGCTGACCTCGTAGACTTGCGCCAGTTTGACCAAGTCGCGCGCCAAAGTCGAGACGTTGCAGGAGACGTAGACCATTTTTTTAGGTTTTGTGGCAACAATGGTGTCAAGCAGTTTGTCGTCGAGCCCTGTTCGTGGCGGATCGACAATCAGCGCTGTGGCTTTGAAACCGTCTGCGACCCATTGCGGTATCAGTTTTTCAGCCGTTCCGACCTCGTAAACACCGTCTGGCACGTTAAGTCGCGCATCAGCAATCGACTCGGCAATCACATCCATGCCACGAATGCTGCGCACCTTGCCCAAAAAAGCCCGACCAATCGTCCCAGTCCCCGAATACGCATCAATCAAATCATCGTCTGCCCTCGCTCCCATTGCCTTGAGTGCCTCACGATAAAGAACGTTGGTCTGTTTGGGATTGAGCTGGTAAAAGGCACGCGGACTCAGCTCAAAAGTATAGTCCAAAACGCCCTCCAAAATCGCACGCTCGCCCCAAAGAATTTCGGTATGCTCGCCATAAATCTCAGAAGACTGTTTGCGGTTAATGTTGAGCGCAATCGTCTTGATTTCAGGGAATTTTTCGGTCAGACTGGCAATCGTAAGTTTGAGTTCAATCGGCGCAGACGAGATAAAAATCAGCTGCACTTGCCCCGTTTTGTGCGCACGACGTACCATAACTGTGCGCACGCCGTCGAATTTTCGTTCATTGTAGATGGGAATCCGATGAAAAGTCAGCAATTCTGTGACTTCATTGATAATCTTCTGTGTCGTCTCATCTTGGACGAGACAATTTTTGATTTCGACTAATTTGTGAGAATTTTCCGCAAAAAGACCCGCACGAACTTTTTCGCCTAAAAAACGTGTCTGAAACTGCAATTTTGCCCGATAATGTTGCAGCTGTTTCATGCCAATCGTTTTGCGCACCTCATAATTTTCATAGCCTTGCGGTTTAAATTTTTGAAGCGCTTGGCGGAGCAAATCTTGCTTAAACAGCAACTGCTGCGGATAAGCTAGGTGCATGATTTGACAACCACCACATTGCTTATAACTCTCACACATCGGCACAACCCGATGAGGCGATTTTTTATTGAGTTTGAGCATTTTCGCCGTCGCATAATTGCGCTCGCTTGTCACAATTTCGGCGTAAACCTCCTCGCCCTTGAGCGCACCCGCAACAAAAACCGTCGTCCCCTTAAAATTGCCAACGCCTTCGCCATTAATACCGATTTTTTTTATTTTCAGCGGAATTTTCTGCTTGATTTTTAAAGTCATACTTCATTTTACCATTTTTTGTCAATAAAAAACACGACTTCTGTCGGTTTTATCGTCCCCTTTTAACGAGGAATGGGGCTATTTAAGCCCTGATAACTTTTCAGACCGCAAGTTCAACAAGTTCTCGTCCCCTTTTGACGAGGAATGGGGCTATTTGAAGCGCTCAAAACATTGTATCACTTTATGACGTTCTCGTCCCCTTTTAACGAGGAATGGGGCTATTTAGACTTATCATCCAATAAAGCCGTAGTATTTGAGTTCTCGTCCCCTTTTAACGAGGAATGGGGCTATTTTTTAGTGAATGTAACTCATATTCGCTACTACTAAAAGTTCTCGTCCCCTTTTAACGAGGAATGGGGCTATTTCATAGTAAGCAATTGATTTCCCCACCATATTTCTCTAATCACTCAGTCCAATTCATTTATCCAATCTTCTTTTTCATGAAAAACTCTAGCGACACGAACAAATTCATCATATATTACATATAAAGTAATATACTTAAATCTAATTTTCTTCCTAAACGGCGTATCTTCAATTTTAGGATTTCCATATGGACTTTCCTCAATAGAATCTAAAGCCTGTTTAATCTCACTTTCGACTTTTGCGATATACTTTTGCGTCGCATTATTCTCAATTAAAAATTTGATAATACCATTGTAATCTTCATAGAAAGAATCAGTAACCAGCATTCTCATTAACTTTGCCACCCTACTTTTTGTTTAAAAGTATCATAAGACATGTCTGAGCCTCCATTGAAAACTTTTGACGTTGATGCTTCCATAACAGAAAACAACTTAACTTTAGCTTGCAATCTTGCAAGCTCTTTTTGTAGTTCATCATATTCACTTTTAGCTAAAATGACAACATCTTCATCATGCTCAATAAATTTTGAATTCATCATGCTTTCGTACCTCCTGTTTATCTTATTATACTACCTTTAATACTTTTCGGCAACCAACAGGAGTCACACCTGTTTTACGACACTTTCAGTTACATAAAGAGAAAAAATCAAGCAAACAAATGATGAAGGTTTTAGTCACTTTAAATCATTTAGGTTAAGGAAGATATAGCCAAAAACTATATCAATCTCTTGGGTTCTCGTCCCCTTTTGACGAGGAATGGGTCTATTTAATCACCATTATATGATGAAAGATGATCCATGGTATGTTCTCGTCCCCTTTTGACGAGGAATGGGGCTATTTAGAGAACTTTGCAAACGCATTAGACATCGCTTTCTTACCACTAATATCTTGGTCAAACAACGACCAAAACAATTTACTTCGTGACTATTTTGGGTCTATTTGAAAGCAAGGCTAGTCAGTTATGACTACTCCTCAATTATATCAAAATTTTACCTAAAAATCTATCTCAAATACCGTAGATAGTCAGTTTTTACATTCAAATTTTCAACGTAAACGATGTCCCTCATTGATAGAAACGCCTCCCATACCAAGACTGGTTTTCGTGCCAACGCCTGCGAAAGTCGCGTATTTTATCATAAGCAGTACTAATTTTACAAACTGGTTCGCACCAGTTATTTTAAGTGTTATCTGACCTTGAAAACCTTTAACTTTTATTTTTTCAAGATGAAAATTTTTCGTCATCAACTTGTAACTGATGATATGAACCTTTTCTTCAATGTAATCCAGAACTTCATAATCGTAAACTTTGATTGTCTCACTAAAAAAATCAAAATTCATCATCAGGGAACGGAAAATTTTCCGAATATCTGGAAAAATATCGTAATAGCCATTTGACTTAAAGGAGGTCGGACTTGTAAAATCAAGTGAGATGATTCGACTACCATTCTCATGAGTCATTTCTTGACTGACAAAATCATCAAGTTTGATGACCTCTTTTGTAAATAAGGCTAAAGAAACAGTTGTTTTTGCCTGTTTAATCGTTATTTCTGTTAAGTTATCAAGCTTGATTAGCGCCTCAGAAATGATTTTATGCAGACCAACGATTTCCCAAATCACTTCCTCTTTTTCAAAAAGTAATCTCTGACGAAGTGGATTGTAGGTTAAAGTATGAAGTCGTTCAACAAGCTCACTAGGTAGCAGTTCCATTAAAACGCCATGGAGACTGCTCCCAATATTTTGTGTGCGGAGTGATTTTGGTAGATTGATTTTGTATTTGAGTTTTGTTATCATAGTAGTTTTTTTATTTCTTGATTGAGGTCATCGTAAAACGAGAACCAATGATTATCAATATTAAAAGAGGCTAATAAAATTTGCTTGCTGGCATAAACTGCACTAGAAACATTTTTCAAATTTTTCCTGTCAAAAGCCTGCAAACTGTGTGCGACTTGATTTCTGACGTTATTAATTTCTTTAATCTTACCAGTGTAGTTTAATAGGTCGTGCTTAGGCTCCAAAAATTCGAGAATATTAATATAATAAAGCAAATTCAGAATATTATCATGATACTCTTGACCTTTGTTTTTGGCATTTTCTTGAAATTTCGCTAAAATATCAGGATATTTCTCAGCGTTCAAGTGAGGTTTGTTGTCAGTGTAAACAATAATATTAAACTGCTCATTCAGATAATTTTCTAAAATATACTCAACAAGAGATTTTAACCGAATTAACACTTCTGCGATATTGCCTTGTTTATAATTGCGTTCGATATTCAGATAGGAATTTAAGGCATTTTGTGCTTGACTTGACAATTTAGAGTTGGCAATTTTTTCTGGGATTCCTTGTATTTTAATTGTTTCAGAAATATTTTCTAAAGTTTTTTTAAGTTTTTTTATATTTGGAAATCCTTTCTGACTATCAAGCAACTTAAAAACTGCTTCATAATCATAGTTAGCAAGCAAAATATTCAAATTCCGTTTAGTCAAATCTTGAGAAAAATTGATACCTTTATCTTCATGTGTCCTATCTTCAAAATCAGACTGATTATCCAAATTTGTCTCAATCAAGACATCAATATCTTTTTCGTTATCATATCCAATCCCCTCATTTGATGACTTCTGTGGCGTTGCAACTTGAACAGCTCTCACATTAAAATCAGAGATTCGATTAATCGCAAACATAGCACTGATAATTTGTGGTGTCGCACTCGTCAGACTTAAAATAACGTCATTCTCATCAGACATATAGTTACCAACGATATTTGATAAAGTCGCATACATGGTATCAAAAATAGAAACTTCATCATTTTTCAAAATGAGGTCATCTTGAACGATTTCTGGTGCGTAATCTTTGATACTTTGTAAAGCCTTAACAACCTTTTCGTGTTTATCAAGACTTCTTTCGCTATGAATTAACACAATTTTTTCAGGTCGGTAAACTCTTGCAATGTGTAGCAATGGTCCATCGTGGAAATTACGTATTGGATCTGTGTCCCCTACGGCTGAGATTAGTATTTGCATTTTAACTCCTTGTCAGAATATTCAAGATATGACTATCATGGAAAGCGTTGGTTTTATAGGGCATCTCTAAAAACTCAGATTTCCCAAATTTTGTTAGCTCATAAAATCGCTAACAGGAAAAGATGTGCTAGATTTTCCAAATTCTACGTCAATCCTCCTAGCCTTGTGGCTGCGATTACTCGCCACAGAAAGTACATGTGCACCAGCACTTATTTGTGACGAGTAACCGCAGTCACAAGCCGTCGTCGGTTTTCCTTGCGGTTAAAAAATCTATCTAAAATTTTGGAAAAGCAGTTTTTAGAGATGCCCTATACTTTGTATCATGAGCATATTTCTTCAATTTTTATTTCAGTTTTTCCGATTTCTTTATTATCATCAGAAATTTTAAGTGTTCTTGGACTAGCACCATGATGAGATTCATCATTTACATAATAAGCTTTATTTCCATTTCGGTTTGTTATGTATTTTTCACCTTCAAACTCTATCACTTCCCTATGGTTATCCCTATATACTTTAGTATTTCTGTCACCAAATTGTGAATTTAAAACTTCATTTACTTTTCTATATCGTTCTTTTTTTTCCAAAAGCGCTATCCATACTGTCTTGGACAAGAATCCTATACCACCACCTAAATAAATTTTAATACCGTTTGTTTTTTCTTCTATTCCAAATTTATTTAAATATTCTGTTTTATACTTTTGATAGCTTTTTCTCAGATATACTTCTAGTCTTGAAGATTTTACTTCTTCTCCAGACTTTGTTTTATATTTACGCTTTTTGAAAAATTCATACAAATTAAATACGTCATCTGGCTGTTTTTCAAAAATACTCGTATCAATAACGACATCAAATTCTATTTTAGTACCCGGTTTCAGACATTCTCTGTAAGTAGATATTTGATGCCCCTTATCTCCTTTTCGTGTCCCTTCCCCTAATTTATCTTTCTTCTGTATAAAAATAAAGTCAGATGTTTTCAAAGGTAAGCTATCACTAATTCTCAAGGCACGTAAAATATCATTCTTGGCATCTTTTTCATTTTTATCATCTAAAATTAAAGTTGCCAATAAGTCATCTATTAAAAATTTATCAACAGTTTTAGCCTTATTTTTCATAGCATCTTCTATTTTAGATAAACATTTTTGCCTAAAATCAGCTTCTTCATTTATTTTATCTTCAATCAGCTTTGATAGAATAACAGTTCTTAACGCACCTTTAAGTGAATTTCCGGGAATATATGGATTACCAAAAGCATCCTTAATAAACTCATGAACCTCATTTAACTGACTTCTGATAGTTCCATCATATCGAAGTTGTACCGAATACGGAAGTTGATACTTACTATTAGTTTTAGCAAAATTTTCCAGTCTTTTAGTTTTAATCCAAGTCGAAAGTTGCTCTTTGGGATTCCCAGATACAAATTCTTCAAAAGCCACTTGTAGTTTTGGATTTAACCCCAAGTAAAATTTTTTCATATCTAGCACATAAACACTTTTTCCATCAAAATAAAGCTCTTTCTTGGTATAGGTATTCCCATTTCCGATGTGAAGAGGCCCTTCAGTCATTAAAGTTATTTTAAATCGTTTTAAAAATTCACTTTTCATACAGTCACCTCCAAGAAAAACGACTTCGCATATTTATAAACTGGATGATTCCCTTTTTTCCCGACTTGATAAATGCTACCCTCAAAACCATTTTCAAAAGTTGAACCACTTTTAAAAACGTATAAATCTTGTTTTTTGACCAGATATGTTTCATAATTGTCTGACTGAATAAAACCACCACGGCGCTCTAAAAGATACGAGGCATTTTTTGTTGCCTGCTCAAGCTCATCATCTTTTGGTAAAGCACCCGAAAGCAAAATTTTTCGATTCCCTTTTGCCGAAAATAGCGCATTGAGTTCATTATCTTCCAGAATTTCAAAGTTAAATTTGCCATAACCCGAATACCGCTTACCACCAATTCCAGAATATTGGAGAGTTTCTAATAACTCCTCTAACAGGGGATGAACTTGCTTTACAAAGAAATATAGACCTGTATTTTCTTTAAAAGTAAACGTCCCAACATTGTAAGGTTCAGAATCTTTAAAATCATGCTGACGAACTTTTTCAGACAAACTAGATTTGCCTAAATCAAAATTTTCACGTTCAAAAAATGCGTCTAATTGACCAGATAAATAGTTACCTAAAACGTCTGTCGAAATATAAGTCAATTTCTTGAAAGACTTACGCAAACGCTCATCTTCATTTTCTAGGTCAATTTTGATATTTGGTTTAGGTATATAATAAGACTGTTCAATAAAGGGAAAAGCATCAGAAAACTTGATGACATCACTTGAAACTAGCTGATAAAATTCATCTTCTTTCCCAAGTCCAACTGCCTCAATCATCAAGGCTGAAAATAAAGTGTCTGCTGAAAAAGTCATCTTACTCTCAGATAGACGTTTTTCACCGAAATGAACTGGACTCTCAAAATGTAATTTTACAATTTTCATATCAAGCTCCTAAGATTTCGTTAAGAGGTTCTATACCAAATTCTCCAAATTTCACCTCAACTTTTAAATCTTTAAATTTAACTCTGCCACTACCACGTGTCCCATTACCACCGAGATAATCGTATTCCAATAAATCAAAAGCTTGCTTAATGTTCTCAAAATCCTTTGCAACTTCATCATTTTTTCTGTCATTATCAAGGTCATAAAAAATTTCAAAAGCAAATTCACTTCCAGCAATTACCCTCTCAATTTGACGTGGATTAGCTTCTGCTGTAAGCCTATCAATGGTATTTTCAGATTTTATTTCAGTAGAAACAACATTCCTACTATCAAGATAGTCTTTATTTGACAGCCTAATATCATTAAATTTAAGCCTCGCACGGACAATTTTATCATTTTCTTCCTCTTTTGAGGAACCAAAAAGTCGTAGAACTTCTTCTTTATCTTCGTTTGGTTTATTAAGTAGAACACCATTATTTAATTCTTTTGCAAGCAAATACCGCATTTTTCCTTTAAGTGTACTCCCAGGAATAATCGGTAAACGTGTCAAAGTATCACGAACAACTGGGCTATCAACTGCTCCAATTGCTGAAAAATCGCTAGAACCACCAATGTGCATACCTGTTTTGATAACGATTGTTCCTTTTATGACTAATTTCATTAATTTTTTCCTCCGTAAAATTTAAAATAGGCAACCAAGCTCTCTACGTACCGTGCAAATAGTAAGAAATTTGTTTTAGACTCACTTTTCAAAACATCAGACAAATTCTCTGTAAAGTTAGTATGAGTAATGAAATTTTTAACAACTGACGAACGACCTGATGAATAAGCAATCTTAACCTTAATATAAGCCAAGTCTGACAAAACATCTGATGACAATTTTTCTTCTGAGTCAGTTGCCACTCGGTTATAAACCTTATTGACAAGATCCAAGATACCACGAATTTGAGATGTCGTCAGTTCTTTCCTTTCAAACTTGAAATTTTTTGCGTGTAGTTCTTCTATTCTTTCTTTAGCTAAATCTCCGAAATTTGTTTTTGTAATTTCCATCATCTCTCCCTCGTCTTCAGCACATAAATTTCAAGTGCCATTATCAAAGTCTTTCTATCAGAATTTGCCCAGTCATAAAGCTTTTGTGCAAATTCTGAACCAATTTTTTCTTCCATTCTCGAAAGTGTATAAGCAAGTCTGGCAATATTGATTTGTTGATCGTCTTTTACACCACGTAATAAGGCAATCAAGCGGTAAATAAAAGTATTGCCCGTTTCATCAAATGTTGCAAATTTTTCAGTTAGTAACTCAATTTTGACAAAAATATCAGTTTCAAGTGTCTCCCATGAAAAGACATTTTCAGAATCAAATAAAGTCACAGCATTTTTAGTCGCCTTGTCATCATTTTCATGAACCTTATAGTCTTTTGCCGCATCTTCCAAATCTCCAGTAAGTGCCGCCATTCTAGCCACTGGATACTTCTCTCGAAACATGCCAATTCCTGCTGAAAGTGTCAATTTTCCTTGTGTAAATTCAGCAAATTTTGCTTTAAGTTCGAGTGAAAAATCTAAAATATCTTGCCATGCCCCAATCATAAACAAATCGTCACCGCCAGCATAAATAACATTGATTTTATAATGTTTTTCTTCCAAAAGTTGATTCAGATAATTTTTGAAAAATCGACTCATCGCACGAGAAAATGTTGCTGTTCGAGAAATCGACAAATAATCATCGGGTATCCCATTTATAAATGCTTGACCCAAATTATCAACATCAGCCCGCAGAACACCAAGCCGATTGATTCCTTTTTCAACTTCTTGTAACATTTTCTGGAAATCCGAAGAATAAGTATAATCTCCCATATCAATCTTCGTTACTAAATCTCGACCAGTCTCTGAAATATTCTTCGTGTAAAGCTTAGCATCAGATTCTTTCTGCTTAATTTTTTCAGCTTTTGTATAAGAAAGCGCTGACATTTTCTTACCAAACGGCAAATCAAGCACACCCTCATTTGCGACCACAAAAATATCTTCTTCTATCAAATGTGACGAAATTTTTTGTAAATCATGACAAAGCCCGCAAATATATTTATTATCATCTTCTTTGATTAATAAATCACTACGTTTACATTCTCGACATTCTCGTTCATTTTCTGAACCACCGCCATTCAACGCCAAAATTTCTTTGACAGTGTAACGATTAGCTTTTTTAGCTGATATTTCTTTCGATAAACGACGATATATATCCCGATAGTGTCCATTTTTATTCATTAAATCATTGCCAGAAACTTCGGTATAAGCCATTGCCAAAAATAAATCTATTTTGAATTTATCAAGAAACCAAGCTTTTAATTCTTGTTCAAAATCAGACAAAATCTTTTTTGTTGCCTCTGTATTAGAAAGTAAAAGATAGGCATGACCACCACCAGAATAGATTAGATTGGCACGAGAAAGTTCAAGTTTATCAAGTAAATTATCAGAGAGGTATTCAAGCAACATATCCAGATAAAAACTGCGCGCCCGCAAAGACTTTAGGGCTTTACTACCAGAAATATTATAGATAAAACTCTGCACGCCACTCATATCAAAACTCATCATCAAGAAAACTTTTTTCTCATAAAATTCTGTTGCATTGTCATCAAAGAGTTCTTTTTGATAATCCGTGATATTTTCTGCTTGAAAATAATCGTAAATCGCGCTTGCAATCGCAGCTGTCGTCCTTGAATGATCATAAAGCGAAATATCGACTAACTGAGTTTTATCAGTCGAACTCGGCACATAAGACCACAGACTCTCCATCATTTGCAACAAAGAATTAATGTGTTGCTTATCAGGTATCAGTTTTGCTAAAACAGGTTTCATATCACTAATCAGACCATCATAATAACCCTTAGTGTATTGATTCTGAGCATCATTTGGAAAATTTAATGGCTCTTTTTGCTCATGCGTTCTAGCGACAAAAGGATAGGAATAAGTTTGACGACCTTTCTCTTTTTCATGCAAAACATTGAAAACACTGCTAAGCGCGACCTTTTTATCCCAAGAAAACCCGTCTTCACCTTCTTCCAAATCTGGACGTCTATCCATCCCAGATGAAATATTATCAGCCATATAAGTCAAATAAAACAAGGCATTTTCTTTTTTAGATGACTTAACTGATGTCATCTCCTGTGCATGATGATAACGAATACAATCCGTTAGATCCGTTATTTTAAACTGCTCAAACGATTTGATAAAATCACCACCGAGTTTAGAGTGCTTGGCACGCTCACTTGTGCCACGATAATTTATTTTACCAATATCGTGCAAAAGTGAACCATATATTAAATTAATTTTATTCATGAAAGCGCTTTCTACCTTTTTTAGCAAAGGATACTATTTGACACCTTGTCAATATAAAATTGTCATAATTCATTATATAATAATTTAACCAAATAGTGTGGTTTAAACTCCAGTCGCCCTGATTAACTTTTCATTCAGCAAAATCCTCATTTTTCACGTATAATAAAGTATGGCTAAAATTATTTCACTTGAAAAAAAGAAACGACTTTACAAGGTCGTTTTTGATGATGGGCGCACGATTTATGTGACTGAGGATACGATTGTTCGGTTCTTTTTGTCAAAAGGGGCATATTTTGATGACTCACAGATTGTTGCGATAACTGAGTTTGCTGATTTTTCCAGAGGAAAAAATCTGGGGCTTTACTATCTGTCTTTCAAGCAACGGACAAAAAAAGAAGTCTGCCGTTATTTGTCGGAACATGAGATTCCAAATGCTCAGATTAGCCAAATCATCGCCGATTTGACAAAAATGGGCTACATTAACGACCAAAACTATACTGAATCATTCGTTCGTGGCAAGATATCTAGCAAATCGACTGGTCCTTACAACATTCAGCAGAAATTGAGTGAAAAGGGTGTCGACAAGGCGCTGATTATAAGCGTTTTGGCAGAATTTTACGACCATGACGCGCAAGTTGAGGTGGCAAGTCATATCGCCGAAAAGCTGGTCATGAGCAAATATAGTCGGCTGCCACTCAAGGCGCTCAAGATGAAAATCACGACCAGTCTAACGAGCAAGGGTTTTTCCTACGACATCAGTAAAATCGCTATTGAGAGGCTCGAACTTGATGCTGACCTTGACAATGAGTCTGAACTTTTTCAGAAAGAGTTAGACAAAATCATGCGCAAATACAGCCGAAAATATGACGGCTACGACCTCAAGCAACGTGTGACCAATGCGCTTGCTCGAAAAGGGTTTGATTTTGACGTCATCAATCGGGAATTGCGAGAAATTGATTTTTAATTAAAATAGCTTGAAAGTTTTTGAATTTCTGCTCTTGTCAATGCACGAAATTCGCCAGATGTCAAGTTTTCATCTAGCACAATCGGGCCAATTTGCTTGCGTGTCAGTCTAGTCACAAGTTTCCCAAGACTCAAAAACATTTTGCGAATTTGGCGATTTTTTCCCTCGCTGATTGTGACCGTGGCGGTGTGTGGTGCTGTGATGATGAGTTTGGCTGGGGCTAGTTGGACAGTGCCGTCAATCAGAAGACCGTGGCGGAATTTTTGGCTGTCGTCTGGGTGGAGAGGCTCCTTGGTCTCAACCTCGTAAACTTTTGCAACGTGCGCCTCTGGTTTGAGCATATTGCGCCCCAACTTACCATTATCGGTAATGAGCAATAAGCCGTCCGAGAGGAAGTCCAGCCGACCAATGATATAAAGGCTCGTGCGGTCAAAATCAGCAGAAAAGAGGTCGAAAACGACCTTTTTTTCGCTATCAAAATTAGCCGACAGCGTTCTAATCGGCTTGTTGAGCATATAGTATCTGTGAGCTGGAAAACTCACTTTTTTCTCATCAATTTTGACCTCATTGACCGCCGAATCAACTTGAAAATTCATAGCTCTAATATTTTTATCATCTACCGTCACGCGATTTTCGCGTAGCATTTTCTTGACTTGCGACTTTGGCACGTTGCCAAAATTGACTAAAACATCATCTATTCTCATCTTAATTAGCCATTTTTAAGCTTTCTAATTTTTAACATATGATAAGATAATTTTACCAAAAAACACGTCCCAAATGTTAAATTTGGGACGTGTTTTCTTGCCATATCTGTTCAAGTACACCTAGCACTCTTTCAAAAAAATCGATAATTTCGTTCAAACTAAGCTGAAGGTCATCATTTGCGACAATTTGAGAAATTCCCATAGAGATAACACTAAACCATTTGGACAACGATTCTCTTTTTTCATGAGATAACTCTCTGTATTTTTCGTCTTTATTTATTGCACCTTGAAAAATTTTTTGAGAAAAATCATTAACTAAGTCAGGATGCCAAAAATTCTTTGAATAAACCGCAGTAAAAAGCTCTGGGCTATGTTTAGAAAACTTTATATAATTTATCACTAAATTTATCAAAGAATCTGAATGATGTTTTTTATTAAAAATATCATCTTGTACCTTGCCCAAAACTCTATGCAAAACAGCCTCTTTTAATTCATCCATACTACTAAATTCTTGATAGAGAGGTTGCGTTGAAATTTCCATATGTTCTGCTAAAGCTCTAGCTGTAAACTTCTCAGCAGTCTCTTTTATAACAAATTCTTCTGCACCAGCAAGAATATCCTCTTTAAAAATTTTTTTAGTCCGAACCACTTTATTCCTTTAATCTCCTTATCACATTTCTCTACTTGATTAAAGTATACTTAAAATATCAAATATGTTTTAAAAGGATGTTTCAAAACTTTACAAACCTTGATTCCTAATCGCAATATTTTGATAAAATGCTTTAACTTTATTTTTAAGTAATGGTGCTTGTACATAATCTTGTCCAACAAAGTCCATGTGTTCCCAACCTTCAATTGTTGGTTCGACATACCAGACACCTTTTGTTGGGTTGCCATCAGCATTTTTAAAGGCTTGACCTTGCGGATAAAGTGCTGAAATAACTGGCACTAGACCATCATTACTACGCCATTCTTTTCCGCCAGTTGCACCGATATAAGCGGCGGAAATAGAGTAAAGCGGGAACATTGTGAGAGAAGGATAATAATTTGATGATAATACCCCTTTATAAGTTGCATTTCCTGAATAAGAAAAGTAATAAACATCATCACTCAAACTTGTTTTCTCATTCAATTTCTGAGCGCCTTCAGTTGTCAAATCATACAAAACAATATCTTCGTTAGCATTCCAAATACTACTACTAAAGACACGTTTCAAATAAGCCAAACTGCTTTCATTCGGCAATTGGCGTAAGCCCCATTGATCTAGTTTAAAATCATAAGACAAATTGACAAGACTACCATTCGCAATAAAAGCTGAACCATAAATAACTTCATGAAGTAAGTCTTTAGCAAGCGAAGCAACTTGCGTGCCATTGTGAGGTGTTGCGATAGTTGTTATACTACGCACCCACTCTTTATTACCAGAAAAAATTTCTGGCAACTCAATCCCATGTGCTTGTGCATACTCTTTTTCTTCTTGACTTCCCTCGCGGAGCAATGTTTCAAGCATCCTACTTGTCTGACCACCTTGGCTATGACCAATCAAATGAATTTTGTTTTCTGCATTCCAAGTCGGATAAATTCCTGGGAAAGTTCTGCCATATCGTGCGTGACCGTGTTCCTCAGCATGAGCAGCACCATAGTCAACAGTGCCACCTTTGATGTAGTAATACAACTCGATTGAACGATCCCAATTACTACCAAAGGGACTGACAACAGCCTCCAAACTTTGATAGCCATTATCAGACAAATCGCCAATAATATTTTGAGTCGTTCCTCCCCAATAATACAAGTCCTCTCCGAGTTCACCATGTCCGAAACCTGTCAGACCATGGACAAATATATTAGGATCAGAATTGTCTGCTTGAACTTTATCTTCATTCAAAAAGCCAAATGAAAATAAAGTTGCAACCAATAAACATTTCAATGAGAAAATTTTTGATTTTTGCTTCGTTACATTAGAGAATAATGCCATCGTTTTATAATCTTTCCTTTCTATTAGTTATTTTATTTAAAATAACACTTTTGTAATCCGAATTACGTTTATTTATTAACTAGTTATACCTATTATATCAAAAAAATATCATTTTTCAAATCATTTGTTATTAAATAACTTTTTTTCTTTACGTTATTTTATTGAATCTCTTTTGTTTTCGATTTTCTTATATTTTTATTATATTTTTAGAATTTATAAGAATCAAACTGTCCTAGTAATCTTATCCCTTGACCTTTTCTGACTTTTAAAATATAATCTAAATATATACTCGTTCAAGCATAAAAATAAAACAGATAAGGCTGTCCTATCTCAAAATCTTGCATTTTTGAACGAGTATAAAAATGCAAAGCGAGGCAAACTATGGCTTTTACAAATACAACTGCGCGTTATGCGAGTTTTGGCACAATTGAGTCCATCCCTAGTGAAATTATTGACACTTTTTGGCGCATCATTGACAACAATCTCAAGGGTGTTTTTGCGCTAGAACCTGTGCTGAATTTTGAATTACTCAATCATCAAGGCTTGCTTACTGTTCGTTTCTCACAAGATGACGATCCAAACACAGCGATTATCTTTGATTTCAACTATAAATTTGATAGTGCTTGGCCACGACTTTTTCATGCTGTTGACAATATGGGGCGTGAAACAATTATGACACCTATGGAAGTCTGATGACCTGTCATCAGCTTTTTTTATATCAAAAAAAGCAAGTTCCCTAAAGAACCCACTTTCAATCATTCTTATTCAGAATCATTCGCTACGAAAGGCAGCAAAGCCATGATACGTGCGCGTTTGATAGCTGTTACCACTTTACGTTGGTTTTTAGCTGACGTCCCCGTCACGCGACGCGGCAAAATTTTACCACGTTCAGAGATGAAACGTTTCAAAAGCTCAGTGTCCTTGTAGTCAACGTTTTCGATTTTATTAGCTGCGATAAAGTCAACTTTTTTGCGGCGTTTAAAGCCACCACGACGTTGTTGTGCCATGTGTTTTCTCCTTTATTTGAACTTCAAGCTAACTTTCTAGCAAAATAGACGTTTTGTCCGCACGAGCTACGCTCCCTTACGGCAAAACACTAATTTTCTACGAAAGTTTGCGCCTTGGGCGCACCGCTTTTCAGTATCATGTTTTTATTATTCTTGGAAAGCCTGTTTTTTCAGCTTTCCAACCTGTGATTAAAACGGCAAATCATCATCACTCAAGTTCATGGGTGTGCCACCAGAAAACGGATCGCTGTCGCGACCGAAATCGGGCGTTGCAGGTGAACTTTGAGTTTGTGATGGCTGATTGCCACCGAAGTTTGATGTATTAGGTTGAGGCGGTGTTGGCGCATAGCCACCACCCGTCCCGCCGCCTTCGCGTTGCACACGACTTTCAAGCATTTGGAAATTATCAGCGACAACCTCAGTCACGTAAACACGCTGACCTTGCTGATTTTCATAATTTCTCGTTTGAATGCGACCCGTTATCCCAATTTGCGCACCTTTTTTACCCCAATTTGCCAACAGTTCTGCTGATTGACGCCAGATGACAACATTGATAAAATCGGCTTCCCGCTCACCTTGCGCATTCTTATACGTGCGATTTACCGCCAAGGTAAATGTCGCAACCGCTTGGTTTTGCGGGGTATAACGAAGCTCAACGTCCTTGGTCAAACGACCCACTAAAACAACATTATTAATCATGTTTTGTCCTTCCTGATTTCCTAGAGGAAGCTAATCAGTGCGATAAAGCCTTGACTTCTAACAAACAAGCCAAAACAGGCTTTTTTCGCTTCCTAATTAAGCTTCTACTTTAGTAATCATGTGACGCAAGATGTCGCCATTGATTTTCGCAAGACGGTCGAACTCGCTTGTTGCAGCAGAAGTTGATTCAGCTTCCAATGTCACAATGCGGTAAAAACCTTCGCGAAAATCATTGATTTCATACGCAAGACGACGTTTTTCCCAATCTTTTGATTCAGAAATAGTGGCACCATTTTCTGTCAAAATACCGTCAAAACGCTCAACAAGCGCTGCTTTCGCATCTTCGTCAATGTTGGGACGAATAATGTAGAGAATTTCGTACTTAGTCATTGATGTTTCCTCCTTTTGGTCTAATGACTCGAGGCATTTCCCCGAGTAAGTGAGGGATACTCACAATTATTAATTATATCATACTTTCTAGGATTTTGGCAAATTTTTTTATTAAATGGACTATATCGTCACACTCACACCTAAAACAAATTCAATGACAAGCAATTGGAATAGCACTTTTCTAATATTTCCTATTTTATTTAATCAAAACCATGCTATTTCAAGACTTGCCATTTTCGATTCTCATCAAAAAACTTTGCCATGACTTTTGCCTCAAGTACAATCTCCTTTGGATATTGCAAAACTTGTAAAAGTTCAATCGCATTACGTGTTGTCGCAGGACCTTGACGTAAAGAATAGTCAAAAGTCACGCCATTTTCCTTGGTCACTTGCTCCTCAAAATGAACGTTTTCACAATTTTCAGATAAAATTTCTGTTAATTCAATATCGTGCGTTGCGACAAATGCCAGAGTTTGCTTGTGTTTCGACAACCACTCAATGATACCGCTTGAAGCCGAAATTCGCTCAATCGTGTTCGTGCCTTTGAGAATCTCGTCAACAAAGCACAAGCACGGCTGAGCGCTCGCCACTAAATCAAGCACGCGCTTAACAGACTTGATTTCCGCCACAAAATAGCTATCTCCCGCAAAAATATCGTCCTCTATTGCCATAGAAGTCAGCACAGTGGCTCTCGGCAAACTGATATGGCTGGCAAATGCTAAGTTAATCGTATTTGCCAAAATACAGTTAATCGCAATCGCCTTAACATAAGTTGATTTGCCAGAAGCATTCGAGCCTGTAATCAGCGTATTCTTCCGCCAGTTGACGGGATTAGCAACAGGATTCGTCAAAAGTGGATGGGCGACATTTTCAGCAAGTACCTGAAAGTTTTCTGTAAAGGTCGGCTGACAGATAGCAACGTTGCTTGACAGTCGCAAGTTCAAAACGGCAAGCGCGACCTCAAGCTCGCCAAGCAAATGCCAAACAGCCTGCGCCTCTTTATCGTGATGAATGATTTTCGACAAAACGAGATGATAGG
Organism: Pseudolactococcus hodotermopsidis; assembly: GCF_011170085.1. Taxonomy (GTDB): domain Bacteria; phylum Bacillota; class Bacilli; order Lactobacillales; family Streptococcaceae; genus Pseudolactococcus; species Pseudolactococcus hodotermopsidis. The sequence continues at coordinate 57,318 of NZ_BLLI01000001.1, forward strand.
AAATAAACGGCAACATAATAATCGCATTCAGATAATCAACAAGAATTTCCATTTCCGACTCTGATTTTACACGGAAAGAAAAGCCAAACTTTGAAATTGAGCGAATTGTTGTCAGATTTTGCTGTAATTCTGTTTGAAATGGTGTCTGAATTTTGCTGATTTTCCTAGCAATTGAGACCGTTTGCACCAAGTATGCCATACTATTAAGTTCAACTTCCAAAGCAACTTTTTTGAATTGATAATAACAGATATTGAAAACCAATGAAGCAAGTATAAGTAGCACAGCAAATTCTAGTGGCAAAACAACCCTTGATAGCATCGCTACAAAAGGCAAACAAGCACAAAAGATGTAAAGACCCAAATGCGGGAGTTTCTGCGATTTAGTCTCCGATAAATAACTCTCGACAAAATTGTGATCTTTCTTACCCAAACGCGCAAACTGGTACTGAATCGCCTCGCGCGCCACAGAATTTTCAGCAAAAAACTGAATTAACTTTTCTTGACGCTTGTGTTCACGCTCCGAAAAATTAAAGTTCCGCAAGCGTTGATATAGCGCTTCTGATCCGATACTTGATTTGGTGTTGTTGATTTTCTGAAAAAATTCAAAAAAATCAAGGTCATACCAAGTCAAATCATCAACTTCACTATCATATTTACGATAACTTTTCGCCTTTTCCCACGCTTCTTTTAGCGTTTTTTCACCGTCCTTGCGCGTTCGACGAGCAGGTTTTCCCCAATTTTTGCGAACATCTTTTTTCAGCTTAATTCTATCAAAAATATCAATCACACATACAATAAAGACAATTGTGGCAATCACGCCAAGTACTGTTAATAATGCTGTCATTTTCATCTGTCCTTTCGCAAATCAGCCACACTTTTCTATTTATTATATCAGAAAACTGCCGACAAAGTGACAAACAAAAAAACTAGCACAATTACCAGTTTTTTAACTTGTTATTAAAATTCATCAAGATTTCTTAATTTCCAAACCGCTTCCGTCGCTGTTTCAATCCAAGCCAATAAAATAACGTATAAAAGACCACCAACAACAGAAAATAAAAGCCAAGATAAGCCACAATTAGCGAAAACCACCCCCAAGTATGAAACATCAGGTAATGCTCATCACGAACGGTAGCCAATGATTCCCATGACCCAAGCCAAAGCAAGATAATCGGCGCAAAATTAAAAACCAAGGCTTTATAAAATTTCATACCACGCCGACCCTGAATGTAGCCTTCGCAAATAAAGAAAAATGGTGGAATGAATTAGTATACTCTTTTAACTATAAAAAGATTACGCCTTCACCTTGTCGCCTAGAATTGACGAATTTAGTTCAACCTTTTTATAGTTAAACGAGTATAAAAATGGCACATTATATGGACTCAAGAGGTGGTCCTACCTGTCAGATAAAGAAAAATAAGTCCCAAAATCTGCATAATAAGTGGCACAAAACTCGTCCAAGAAAAATGTCTCTTCATTAAATCTAATCTCCATTAGCCGCCAAATACTGCACTAATCGCTGCATAGACAAGCAAAATAGCACCAAGAACAATCCGATATTTGCCAAAAAACGTAAAATCATGATTTTTGATATAACCCATTAAAAAGCGAATGACGATAAGTGACACGAGAAATGCTGTCAGGCAAGCAGTAAACAGAATTCCAAATTGATAGAAAGAAAAACTTTCGCCACTCAAAATAAATTTAAAGATTTTAAGACCGCTTGCACCAAACATAATCGGAATGCCGAGAAAAAAAGTGAACTCTGTTGCCACAAAACGTGAGGCACCTAGAATTATCGCCCCCAAAATCGTCACACCAGAACGTGATGTCCCTGGCATGAGCGATAGTAGCTGAATCAAGCCAATATAAAAGGCAAATTGATAAGGCATGCGATTAAAATTGGTCAGGGTATCGGGACGAGTTTTTGCCCACTTTTCAACATAGATAAAGCCAATACCATAAATAATCAGCATGATTGCCACGCTCACAAAGTTATAAAAATGCGCTTCAAGCCAGTCGTCAAACAACAAACCTGCAATCGCAGCAGGTAAACAAGCAATAATCACTTTCGCCCAAAGTTGCCATGTCAACTGCTTATCACGTGGCGTTTTTTCTTTGTCAAAAGGATTGAGTTTTTTAAAATAAATCACAACAACTGCCAAAATTGCGCCAAGTTGAATGACAACATCAAACATCTTCATGAACTCAGCAGATTGTTTGAGGTTGATAAACTCATCGGCGAGAATCAGATGCCCAGTCGAGCTAATCGGTAGCCACTCCGTAATCCCTTCAATAACGCCGAGAATAATTGCTTTTATAAATTCCATAGTCTAAATTTCCTTATTTTTTTTATCTTTGTTCCTGTTTTCATTATACCAAAAACCGAAGCGTTTCGCTCATATATCTCGTTTTTTTACTATTTTTGTATAATTATGCAAATTTTAGTAAAAAATTGCCTTATTTTCGTCAGTTATATTGAAAATTCAGTCATTTTTTAGTAGAATTGAGAGGAGTACATTTATATAGAAAGAGACTTATGAAAAAATTATTATCACTATTTGCCGTAATTTTTGTCGTTTTTAGTCTGACTGCACCACTTTTTGCAGTCAAAGCTGATAGTTCTGACGAAGAATTTCGCGTAGGTATGGAAGCGGGTTATCCGCCATTTAACTGGACGCAAAAAACAGCCGCTAATGGTGCAGTCAAAATTGATGGCAGCAACCAATACGCCAATGGCTACGATGTGCAAATTTCTAAGAAAATTGCTGACAAACTTGGCAAGAAACTGGTTATTGTCAAGACAAAATGGGATGGTTTGTTGCCCGCACTAACTTCTGGCAAAATTGATGCCATTATTGCTGGTATGAGTCCAACAGCTGAGCGTCGCAAGGAAATCGACTTTTCACAGAATTACTATACCAGTCAGCTAGTCGTCGTGGTCAAAAAAGACAGCAAATATGCTGATGCAACCAGTCTTGCTAATCTAAGTGGTGCAAAAATCACAGGACAGCAAGGGACTTTCCACTACAATCTGATTTCGCAAATTCCTGATGTTAAGCAAGAACCTGCTATGGGTGACTTTTCGGCGATGCGAGTAGCACTTGAGGCTGGCACAATTGATGGCTATGTCGGCGAACGCCCCGAAGGATTGACGGCTGAGATGAAAAATTCTAAGTTTAAAATGCTGAGTTTTGCGGACGGTAGCGGTTTTGTAACCAATCCTGAGGATACACAAACGGCTGTCGGCATGCGCAAGGGCGATAAATCGTTGACTATTGTCAATGAGGTTTTGGCAAGTATCAGCCAAGCTGAACAGATCAGTATCATGGATGAGATGGTCGCACTCCAGGAACAGCCCGATGAAAAGGTCGGTTTTTGGGGACAAGTGACCAATATCCTTAAAGATAATGGTAGCGATTTTGTACAAGCAGCTGGCATGACGTTGTTTATCTCGATTCTTGGCACATTTATCGGGACATTTATCGGGCTTTTGATTGGTGTTTTCCGCACGACTAAAAAATCTGCCAATCGTGTGGCGGCGATAATTCAAACGATTGTTGGTTGGATTATCAATGTTTATGTTGAAGTTTTCCGTGGCACGCCAATGATTGTACAAGCCATGGTCATCTATTATGGTTCGGCGCAATTCCTTGGCATTTCTATGGATAAGACCCTTGCAGCGCTGATTATCGTCTCTATTAACACGGGGGCTTATATGAGCGAGATTGTTCGCGGTGGGATTTTCGCCGTTGACAAGGGACAATTTGAGGCGGCGAGCGCGCTTGGCATGAATCACAGTCAGACCATGGTCAAAATTGTCTTGCCACAGGTTATCCGCAACATTCTCCCAGCGACTGGTAATGAATTTGTCATCAATATCAAGGATACGTCTGTTTTGAACGTGATTTCGATTACCGAGCTCTTTTTCCAAGGCAATACCGTGGCGCAACAGAATTATCAGTATTTCCAAACGTTTACGATTATCGCAACAATTTATTTCATCTTGACCTTTACGATCACAAGGATTTTGCGTTTTGTTGAGAAGAAACTTGACTCTGACGACTTTACGACTGGCGCCAATCAGATGCAGCTCAAAGATGCTGCTGACGCATTAGGAGGTGAAAAATGAGCGACATCATTCTTGAAATCAAAAATCTAAAAAAATCTTTTGGGCAAAATGAAGTGCTGAAAAATATTCATATGACAGTCGCTTCTGGCGAGGTCATCTCCATTATCGGCAGTTCTGGGAGCGGGAAATCAACCCTTTTGCGCTCGATTAACTTGCTTGAGGACCCGACTTCTGGTGAAATTCTCTACAAGGGCGAAAATGTTCTTGAAAAAGGCTACGATCTTAACAAATATCGCACGCATTTGGGCATGGTTTTTCAATCTTTTAACCTGTTCAACAATCTTAACGTTTTAGAAAATGTTATTGTAGCGCAGACAACGGTACTCAAACGCAATCGTGCTGAGGCGCGAGAGATTGCACTGAAAAACCTCAAATCTGTGGGTATGGATAGCTTTGCAAATGCCAAACCCGCCCAATTATCTGGCGGTCAAAAGCAACGTGTCGCAATCGCCCGCGCCCTCTCAATGAACCCAGATGTTTTATTGTTTGACGAACCAACTAGCGCCCTTGATCCCGAAATGGTCGGCGAAGTCTTGAAAACGATGAAAGAACTGGCTGAAAGTGGCTTAACCATGGTTATCGTCACGCATGAAATGGAATTTGCGCGTGATGTCTCTGACCGCGTGATTTTCATGGATAAAGGCGTCGTCGCCGAAAGTGGCTCGCCTGAGGAAATCTTTGTCAATCCTAAAGAAGAGCGAACGAAAGAATTTTTGACACGTTTTTTGAAGGAATAGAAAGGAATATTATGATTAACAAAATGTCACAAACATTGGATTGGGCATATGACAAAACATTGTCAGGTTACCTTGGACAAAAAAATATTTATGAATTCGTTGAAGATTATCGCTCCAAATATGATAGCGAAACAGCGATTGAAAAGTTAATACAGACGCAAACAAAAAAGCAGCAACATCTGGTTTTGTGACAGGATTCGGCGGAGTTATAACAATGCCAGTAGCAATCCCAGCAAATATCACAACAGTCATTTTGTTTCAAATGAGAATGATCGCTGCGATTGCTTTGATACGTGGTTACGATTTGCATGATGACCAAGTTCGTACTTTTGTTTATGCAACATTGGCTGGAACTACTGTTTCAGATTTAGTCAAAAAAACAGGTATTGTTTTTGGTAACAAATTAGGAGTTTCTTTGGTTAAAAAAATCCCTGGAAAAGTATTAACAAAAATTAATCAAGCTGTTGGTTTTCGTTTAGCGACAAAATTTGGTTCTAAAGGATTGATTAATTTAGGAAAAATGGTGCCTGTTATTGGTGCGGGTATTGGTGGTGCGTTTGATACAGCAACAACATTACAAATTGCTAAATTAGCTAAAAAATCTTTTTCTGAGCTTGGACTTAATGTTGGTAACGGTACAATTCTCGCAAAAGATGTCACTGATAGCGTGAAATAATTTCGTAAACAAAAAGAGGCTGGAACAAAAGTCTCAAAAATAGAAAGACCGCATGAAACTCGTTTTTGAAAACGTTGATTTCATGCGGTTCTTCTAGTTTATAATTAGCTAAATTATGCTAATTTTCGACTTTTATCCCAGCCTCTTTCCTTTCTCAAAAAACTTACAGTAAACTTCTATATAACTCTGCAATTTCCTCAACCGTTGCATCACGTGGATTACCTGGGGTACAAACGTCTTTGAAAGCATCTTTGGCAATGTCTGCAATGTCTTTAGCTTTTACGCCCAATTCTGAAATCGTGCGTGGAATGCCAACGTCTTCGCCGAGTTTATCAACGGTGTTACAAGCTATATCTCTGATTTCTTCAATTGATATGCCGTCAACAGCCACACCCATTGCTTTAGCAATATCACGATATTTTTCACCTGAAAATGCTTTGTTAAAGCGCATCACGGTTGGCAATAATGAGGCGCATGCGACACCGTGCGGAATGTTGTACCAAGCCGAAAGTGGGTGCGCCATACCATGAACTAGCCCCAGACCAACATTTGAAAAGCCCATACCTGCGATATATTGACCAAGCGCCATGTCCTCGCGGGCTTTTTGATCCTCGTCCAAAACAGAGGCACGCAAGGCGTTTCCGATAATTTCAATCGCTTTGATATGAAGCATATCTGTCATTTCCCAAGCACCCTTGGTAATATAGCCCTCAATCGCATGTGTCAGCGCATCCATACCAGTCGCCGCAGCAAGAGATTTCGGCATGCCCATCATCATATCGCTATCAACAAAAGCAACAATCGGAATATCGTGCGGATCAACACAAACAAATTTGCGATGATGATTTTCGTCGGTAATAACGTAGTTAATCGTCACTTCAGCAGCTGTCCCAGAAGTCGTCGGCACTGCCAAAATCGGCAAACAAGGTCTTCTCGTCTCAGCCACACCTTCAAGGCTGATAACATCTTCAAATTCAGGATTTGTCGTGATAACGCCAATCGCTTTTGCTGTATCAATCGGCGAACCACCGCCAATAGCGATAATCACATCCGCCTCAGCTGCTTTAACTGCAGCCACACCGTCCTTGACATTTTGAATCGTCGGATTGGGCACAACACCGTCAAAAATAGTGTAAGTAATATTTGCCTTGTCAAGCAAAGTCGTAACCTTAGTCGCCACTTCAAATTGAATCAAATCTTTGTCCGTAATCACGACTGGCTTTTTAAAACCACGCGCTTGTAGCTCCGTCACAATATTTTCGATTGCGCCTTTGCCGAAATACGACGTTTCATTCAAAATCATTCTGTTTGCCATAATATACCTCAATCTATTATATTTTCAAACTCGGAAATGAGTTTTTATTCTTTAATTGTAATCGTTTTCACATTCTATTACATTTAACAATTTTGGTAAAACATTGCACTATCTTGGTAAATGAGACAAAAATTGTCCTAGTCACTTTCTACAACTCAAAAACAAGCGCTAAATCGTCACTAATCGGTGGAAAATCAGCACTGGTAGTCCTGCTTGTTTGTCAGGAAAAAGTGTCATCCGAGTCGCTTTTTTAATCACAACTCACACCCGCTCATCAAGATAATCCGCATGCGGTGTCACGCCAAATGCGTCTGCCAACAACCACAGATTGTCATCAGTAATCGTTTGTTTCACGCCACCTTGAGCGCAGACATAAGTGTAGACTTGCGCTGCCTTTTCAGCCGTTTCAATCAAACCAAACACTTCATCCATATCACGACCAGCACCATAAATACCATGCTGTGGCCACAAAACTAAGCGCGTTTCTAACATTTTCGCAGCAGTCGCCTCGCCGATTTCGTTTGTTCCAGGAACCAACCAAGGAATGATACTCACACCCTCGGGAAAAACGACCAGACATTCCGTACACATTTGCCACAAAGTCCGTGTCAAGGCTTTTTCTGACAAATCATGTGTAAAACTCATGGCAAGGAGATGTGTCGCATGATTGTGCATGATAATTCGATTGTCAGGGTCAACTGACAAACGCGCAATATGGCTCATAAAATGCGCTGGTAATTCACTGGTAGGCACGGCATTATCGCTCAAGCCCCACAACAAATCTAGCGTTTTTCCATTTTCTTGCACACGAACAATGCCAAGATTCGCCTCGGGATCGTCTTTGACATTTTTGAAATATTTGCCACTGCCTGTCACGATAAAATACTTCCCAGCCAAAATACTGGCGTCAAAAATCATGGGAATTTCACGAATAACGTTTGTTGTGTCTAAAAACGGCTGCACCCATTTCTCATCTAAACGATAAGAAATATTGCCACCATTGCGCTCGTCCCAACCCAAACGGTAGAGATTAGCTGTCGTTTTCATCATTTCTTGAACAAATGGTGCTGCTAAAATGTTTACTTTTTTCACTGTTTTTCACACTTTCTTCTTATGAACGTTTAGATAGGACTTCTGCCTCGTATTTTTTCACTTCATCAAACCACGCCAGACCAACTGGCACGCCCTGAGAGTCACAAAAATAGTCCCAGATAGCGCCAAATGGCAGGTCTTTATATTCTTCCGTCAAAACTAAGCGACTGGTAAAATCAAAAGCCAGCTCCAATTGTTTCAACGCCTCTGTCGGCTCAAGGAGCGCTTTTAGCAAGGCTTTTTGCGCATTACGAACACCGACAACCCAAGCAGCCACACGGTTAATCGTCGCATCAAAGAAATCAAGCCCAATCGCTGTCCGCGCAAGCAAGCCGCCACGAACAATTTCTTTCATGATTTCTTGCAACTCATCGTCCATGATAATCACGTGATCGCTGTCCCAACGAACAGGACGGCTAACGTGGAGCATCAACTTATCAGAAAAAAGTGCCAAACTTGAAATCTTGTTTGAAATGACTTCTGTCGGATGATAATGCCCTGCATCCATGAGAATTGTCTTGTTCCGTGTCAAACCGTAGCCCATGTAAAACTCGTGACTCCCAACCGTATAAGCCTCGCCACCAATGCCAAATACCTTTGATTCCATTGTATCAATGACGTAGTCTTCCGAAATTTCTTCAGTAAAGATTTCATCATAAGCAGTCATCAGACGTTTGCGAGGCGCTAAACGGTCAATCGGATTATCCTTACTACTATCTGGCACCCAAAAATTATTATAGGCTGGCTGCCCTAATGCCTGACCAAAATATTCAGCAATTTTTCTGGAACGTTTGCCGTGTTCGATCCAAAAATCGCGAACTTTTTTATCAGGATGTGCCAATGTATAATTATCTTGATACATGGGATGACTGAAAAATGTCGGATTGAAATCTAACCCTAGCCCCCTCTCTTTTGCCCAAGCCACCCATTTTTCAAAATGTTTGGGTTCAATTTCATTCAAATCAACTGCCTCATCAGTATCTAGGTAAATGGCGTGCAGATTGAATTTGTGCTTACCTGGAATCAACGAAAAAGCCTTGTCAGCATCTTGTCGCAACTCCTCAGCTGTGTGTGCAGCACCTGGATAATTGCCAGTCGACAAAATACCACCACTTAACTCGCCATCTGGATTCAAAAATCCCTTAACATCATCGCCTTGCCAGCAGTGCATTGAGATTTTCGTCTCTGCTAATGTTTCTAAGGCTTTGTCAACATCAACGCCAATGCCCTCATAAATGCTTTTTGCTGCTTCAAATCTTTCTTTTACTGTTGTCATTTGTTTCCTCTCCATTTGACATAATTTTCAAAAATTGCTTGATTCATTATTTGTGGTTCATAAGTCCTTATCTCAAAGGAATTTTTCACTGCTGCACGAGCTTGTGGTAAATTGTCAAATGCTTTCATAGCAAGCATTTGCATGATAATATTACCAATTGCCGTTGCCTCACTAGGTCCTGCTTCAACCTTGATACCTGTCAAATTTGCCGTCAATTGATTGAGCAGATGATTATTTGCACCACCACCAACAATGTGCAAACAAGTCATCTGATAACCAAGTAATTTTTCAAGCGCCGCCAATTCAAAAGCATAACACAGAGCCAGATTATCATAAATCACGCGCGCAATTCCTCCTGCCGAAACTGGACTGTTTTGCGTCTTTTCAATGCAATAGTCCTTAATCGTCTCAATCATATTCAACGGATTAAGAAAACGTTCGTCATTTACATCAATAAAACTCTTAAAAGGCGTGTGCGAGCTTGCAAGTTCAACCAACTTACCATAGCTGTGAATGTAGCCCTGATTGCGCGCAACCTCCTGAATCAGCCACATCCCCATAATATTTTTGAGAAAGCGCGTTGTGCCATAAGCGCCCCACTCGTTGGTATAGTTAGCACAAAAAGCATTCTGCGACACATTAAAATGATGTGTTTCAACACCGAGCAAGGACCAAGTTCCGCTACTGATATAAGCCTCATGCTTATTTTTTAAAGGTGTACCAAGCACCGCAGAAGCCGTGTCATGACTAGCAACCGTGATAAATGTTGCCTCTGGCAAATCATAATCGCTGAACTTGTCCGTCTGCAAAGCACCTAAAATATGTCCCGAATCAACCAACGACGCAAATAAATCTTCAGTTATATTCAGAATTTTCAGAATTTTTTTATCCCAAGTTTTGGTCGTCACATTTAACATTGCCATGGTAGAAGCATTTGTTTTCTCACAAACCATTTGTCCCGTAAAAACATAACCCAAATAATCTGGAATCAACAATAATTTATCTGCTTGTTGCAATTTTTCACGATTTTCCACAAAAAGCTGAAAAACCGTGTTAAATGCCAAGATTTGAACACCTGTTTTTTGATATAAAAACTCAAGTGGCATTTCTTTGGCAAATTTCGGTAACACCCCTTCAGTTCGGTCGTCCCGATAGGCAACTGGCTCTGAAATCAAGTCGCCATTTTTATCTATCAAGCAATAATCAACCGCCCAAGTATCAATACCAACCGTACAAATTTCAATGCCACTCTGTTTAGCTTTTTGTAAACCAAGCAGAATTTCTTGGACAAGATGGCCAATATCCCAACAAGCCAAGTCATTTTTCAAGCGAAAACGATTCTTAAAACGATGAATTTCTTGGAGCGATAATTTGCCACTTTCCCCCAATTCACTCAGCATCAATCGACCACTTGACGCACCAATATCCACCGCTATATATTTATTTTCCAACATTTTCCTTTCTCAACGCTATATTTGTCAACATAAATTAATGATAACGCTTTCTTTATCCTTTTTCTTTAAACAATATTGTGGTATAATTGCACTATCTTGGTAATTTATTTTTCCAAGCTGGAAAGAGGTGCTAACATGCCTTATTGGGAGAAAGCCAATCATTCGTGGACAAAAGATTCCACGCGTTATATTCTGACGCCTTCGCAAAAAACGAGAGATTTATTTTATTATATTCAAGAAATTGGTCATTTTAAGGCTGAACAGCCCTATTATACGGAGCGTGAAAATTTGCCGTCTTTTCTGATGAAATTTACACTATCTGGACAGGGATTACTGCGTTATCATGGCAAGGACTATGTTCTAAGGGCTGGCGACGTTTTTTTCATTGATTGCGACCATTATCAGCATTATCAAACAATAAGTGACTGTCCTTGGGAAATGGTCTGGGTGCATTTTTCGGGTAGTAAGACGGCACGACTGTTTCAAGAATATTTTAGAGACAAGTCGCCTGTTTTTCACACCAAGTCAGCACCTCATGATAATACGATTAACCTCATTTTAGAACGTTTACTTAATTTGCAGACAGCACCAAATGCTAAAACAGATTATCAAAATTCGATTTTGTTGCACGAATTGCTCAATGAACTGATTTTACAAAAATATCAACTTGATTTCACAGATGAAGAGATTCCGCCGTATGTGATTGATTTGAAAAATTATTTGGATGAACATTTTAAGTCAACGTTGACTTTAGAAACGCTGTCTCATCACTTTCATCTCAATAAATATCAGCTCAACAAGGAATTTTCCAAATATATTGGCGCACCACCGATTGATTATCTGATAAGTAAAAAAATGTCTCACGCAAAAGATTTACTGCGTTATTCAAAAAAATCGATTAAAGAAATTGCCATTGATATTGGCATTGAAAATGCTGCTTATTTCAGCCGTTTGTTCAAGAAGAAAACTGGCTTAACAGCAAGTGATTATCGGAAAATCGGTTAAAAAACCATGTTGAACACTACCGCTCAGCATGGTTTTTTTTATTTATTTTTAATCTTCTCAATAAACGTCTGATTGATAAACAAGACAAATGCCACATAGGCGCTCGGTAAAAAGAGCAAGGTGAAAAATGGCTTCCACTCAAAACTCGTCCAAACTAGCGCTAATAAGGCAAGACTGGCTAGAAATAAAGGAAAATGTTTCACAGAATAGTAAAAATACCATTTAAGTTTTGCTTTAAAAGTCGCAACATTCAAACCATTTGCCGCTAAAACTTGTTCAGCCATGGCGATGAAGAAGGTCAGAATTCCCAAAATAAGCACTGGAATAGTCATTGTCAAAGCGAAATGACTTTTGACAAAGATAAAATCAACAATCAACACGCTAGCCATAGCTGACAAACTTGCCCGCCAAGCCAATTTTTTGAGTGATAAATTTTCTTTTAGCACCGCAAAAAGTTTTGGCAAAAAGCCAGTTTCTTGCTTGTAAAAAAATTTCTGCACCATTTGAAATACGACCGCAACAAGACTTTGGAGGTAAATACTGCCGACAAGTAATAAACCTAGAAGTCCTAGCACATTTTGTCCGATAAGAACATAGGCGACGGCTATCGGTATCAATAAGCCAACAAAAATCAGATTTATCAGCAAAATAGTATAGACACCCAGAAAAATTTTATAGAAAATCTTATCTTGAATCTCAACTTTCCGCTTTGTTTTCACATTTTCAATTGCCATTTAACACTGCTCCTAGCGTTTATTTCACTTGCTCAGCCCAACGTTCTGGCAAATAATCTAAGGTATTTTTAATCATCTCGTCAACCAAGTCAACGACTTCACTTTGTGTCAAACGATTTTTAATCGCAGGTTCGTTCAAGAATGCGCGGACAACCAATTCTTTGTTATAGGTCGTTGCAGCCTCCAAAATATAGGCTTGATTTTGCACATGTGGCTCTTCCAAGCGCGCCACGGCCTCTGGTAACTCACCTGCAAAAATCGGCCGAATAGCATCTTGCTCAAAAATCGCATTAGTCTCAACTACCGCATCAGCTGGGAAATTTGAGATTTGTTTGCTCGTATTTAAAATATTAACATTACTTACCATACGTGTCAAGCCACAGAGCGCCTTAATCAAAAGAATCCCTTCCTCGCCAGACGGCTCAATCTTGACCGCCTCCTCGCCAGAAACAAGGCGATTGCTCTTTTCAATGCGTTCTTTCAAATCACCCTTGCGCCAGTCAACTGTCGTAATCTCAATATCCCAAGATTTTATTTTGTCAAGGTCTTTCAGATAACGGTCACCTGGCATAAACTCGACTAAATGGCGGTCACCTGCTGCGGCAATCAAGCCGTATTGTTTAAAGAGATCAAATTTCACACGATTTTTACTTGAAAAGCTCGAATTTGCCCAATGTTCCGTATTGTCCACAAAACCGTCATCAAAGTTTTTCTCGATAAATTCTTGATAAATTGGCAAAAGATTAAACCCACGATAGCTCGCATAATCAAGCCATGTAAAATGGTTAATCCCCATTACATTGGTAAAGATTTCAGAACGATCAACATTTTCCAAACCAAATTTTTCTTCAACAATACTTGCCAAGATTTTTTGCGTGCCGAAAACCTCGTGACAGCAACCAAAAGCTTTAATTTCTGGGAAAGTATGATATAATGTTCTTACACAAACACTCATCGGGTTGGTATAGTTGACAACCCAAGCGTTTGGACAATAGGCTTTGATGGCGTTTGCAATGTCAACAAACATCGGAATCGTCCGCAGATTGCGAATCATGCCACCAGGACCAACCGTGTCGCCAACTGTTTGGTAAACACCATATTTTTCGGGCGCATGCACATCAGATTGCATCTCGTCAAATGTCCCAGGCAAGATTGAAATGACCACGAAATCAGCACCAGTCAAGGCTTCTGCAATCGTTTCAGTTGCAATATAGTCCCATTTACCTTTTGCCTCAGGCATGGCAGTGATTTTATTGCCAATCACTTCATTTTTCTTGGCAGAGTCAAAATCAATGTCGTAGAGTGCCAAAGTCCCACTCATCTGTTCTTCGATTGCCAAGTCCGTCATAAACGTCCAAGCCCAACCACGCGAACCACCGCCAATATAGGCGATTTTAATGTCCTCAACTTTATCTTTTTTTTCTGTATATTTCATGCGTTTATATACTCCTCATCTTTTAATAGTTTAGTAGGTAAATCTAATTTGGAAAATCAAAAATTTTACAGCGAGTTCTTAATGGTCGAACATTGCACACGTGAACACCCGTTCGCCATGACCTATAATCATTCCCATAAAGAATCCGAAATTTATTTATTGCTTGAAGGTAGTGGCGAATTATTCCTAAATTCTGCCGTCTATCCTCTAAATGCCGGCTCACTCGTCTTGATTGACAAAGACCAAGTTCACAAGACAAATATGATGAAATGTAATCATCATGAACGCATTTTGATTGAATTTGACACGTCTTACTTTGAAAGCGCTATCAGCGGTGCAAGTGGCATTTCTCTGCAAAAATTTTTCAATGGCTTTTTTGGTGTTATTCAGCTTGACGACGAGATGTTCCCGCTCATCAAACAGCTTTTGCTCGCCATTAACAAAGAGGTTGCGACCAAAAGTTTCAAGCACCATAGCATGCTCGTTTTGCTGATGACTCAGTTCGTCATCCTTACCATGCGCTATGTTGAGCAAAATCCTTGCGCCTACACCTGTCCGTCCAAGAAAGAGGCGACACACCGCATCACGACCGAGGCCATTGCCTATATCAAGCAAAATCTCCAAAACGAACTCTCGCTTGACTCGATTAGTCATGAAGTTTTTGTCAATAAGTCTTATTTGTGCCGTATTTTTAAAGCAACGACTGGGCTTTCTGTCCATGATTATATCAATAATGAACGCATCAAAATTGCTAAATCACTACTTGCAACAAGCGACGATAGCATTGAAACCATCTCAGGCAAATGTGGTTATAGTAACAAGTCTTATTTTGAACGCGTTTTCAAAAAACATATGGAAATTTCGCCTTACAAATATCGCAAACATCTCAAACTCTCGCAAGACACCGCCCGTCGCATCAATCACAATGATAATTTTTATAAAATGTAAAGTGCATTGTTTACAGTTTCTTACCCTTTCAAACCACTTGTACTAATCCCCTCAACCAAATACTTGTTAAAAACTAAGAAAATGATGAAAACAGGTAAGAGTGACAGTGTTGACATGGCAAACATAGCACCGAAGTCTGTCCTTGAACTCGAGTCAGCAAACATTTTCAGCGCCAATGAAACCGTATAACTCTGCGGTTTGTTGAGATAAATCAGTGGTCCCATGAAATCATCCCATTTCCAATAAAATTGAATGATAATCGTCGTGACAATCGCTGGTTTCAGCAAAGGGAAAATGATTTTGGCAAAAATTGAATATTTGGTACACCCATCCATATAGGCTGCCTCGTCCAATTCTTGTGGAATACTGACCATAAACTGCACCATTTGATAGATGAAGAAAGCCTGTCCAAACCAATGAGGCAAAATCAGTGGAATATAAGTGCCAACCATACCCAATTTGTTGTAAATGATATATTGTGGAATCAGGATAATTTGCCCTGGAATCATCATTGTCGCAAGCATAACAGCGAACCAAAAACCTTTAAATTTGAAGTTAATTCGTGTAAAGGCATACGCCACACAAGCCGAACTCAGCACCGTGCCAAGCGTTGACAAACTTGTCACAATCAGCGAATTTTTAAAGAAAGTGCCAAAAGTAATCCCGCCAAAACCCTTCCAACCTGTCGCAAAATTCTCCCAACGCCAAGCTGGCGGAATCAAATTCAGCGACCCTGTGATAATTTCCGAGTTATTTTTCAGTGAGCCAGTTACCATCCAAAGCACAGGATAAATCATGCACAAACCAAAGACGATAATAAAAGCATGTAGGAAAATTTTCCCTAGTTGTTTTTTTCTAGTCATTTTCGTCTCCTTCCTATTGGTCGTAGCTGACCCATTTATTTGATGTTTTAAAGATGATAATCGTGACAAGACTCATGACCACTAGCATGACCCAAGACATTGCGCTTGCATACCCCATATCGTAGTATTTAAAGGCTTGATTGTAAACATACAACGCATAGAAATTGGTCGAATCTGACGGACCACCTTTGGTAATGACAAATGCTTGTGTAAATGCCATAAAGGCTGTAATTGTTTGCATAACCAAGTTATATAAAATAACAGGAGATAATTGTGGAATGGTAATTTTATAAAACGATTGCCATTTATTTGCGCCGTCCATTTCAGCTGCCTCGTAATAAGAATTGGGAATTTCTTTCAAACCAGCTGCGAAAATAATCATGGAAGAACCAAATTGCCAAACTGACATGAGAATCAGCGGAATCATTGCGATTTTCTGATCACCAAACCATGATAAACTCTTCAAACCAATGCTATTGAGCAAAATATTAATCAGACCATTTCTTGAAAAAAGTTCTTTCCAAACCAAGGCAACGGCGATACTGCCGCCAATGAGCGACGGCACGTAGTAAAGCGAGCGATAAAAAGTAACACCTCTAATTTTTCGTGTCAAGAGATAAGCAACAAAGAGGGCAAACGCCAGTTTTAAAGGCACTGACACGACCACATAAATCGCAGTTACCTTGACAGAATTAAGGAAACGCATATCCGTCAGCAAGCGTAGATAATTTTTCATGCCCACAAGTGACGGCACATTTACCAAACGATAATCGGTAAACGAATAATAAAATGACACACACATGGGAATAAATGTGATGAGCAAAAATCCGATAATAAATGGCGCTGAAAAGATGTAGCCAGCCACATTATCTCTGTTCAGAAAGGTTTTGATTTTTTCGCCTGTTGAGATTGTCGGCGGTTGCGCTTTCTGATTTAATTGAGTAGCACTCATATGATATAACCTCCTTTAGAATGTTGAGGCGGCTGTTCTGAATCGTCTAAGAACTAGATTCAAAAATCCGAGATTCAACTTTTATTGCAACTCTTTTTCTGAAATTTCAAAGAATACAGGATGTTCTTTTTCACGTTCATTTGGCTGATGTAGCGTAAACATGAGCTTGTCGTCAAAAGTTTTGAAAACCATGCCATGTCCACCGTCATCTGAGAAAAATAGGTCATCATGATTCGTAAAATTGCCTGTAATGTCTTGATTGTCACTGATAGCAATTGCTTCTAAGTAGCTTTCGCCAACCAATGATGACCAAAACATGATAAGTTCGTCATTTGACAAACGGTAGAGATAAGGCCCATCAGTTACATAACGTTTAGCATTTTTGGGTGCCCATTTGGGACTGCTTGCCGCAAATAAAGTTTCTGGCGTGCCAATCGTCTGCCGTAAATCTGCCGATAAACGCACGCGACAAATGGTGCCGTCTGTGATTTGTTGCCATTCATGGCAAAATACGAGCCATGGCTGTCCCGCCTTATCCAAGTAAAACGTACCGTCCAAACACATCCACTCCTTAGGTGTCAGAGCGCCGTCGCTATGCGGTGTAAATGGTCCAGTTGGCGAATCGGCGACCAATACCATTGTCCCACGATTAAAGTCTTTACCGATAAATGTCGCAAACATGTAAAATTTTTGCTGATAAACGTGAACTTCGGGTGCCCAAAAGTCTTGGTCGCCCCAAAAACCGTCACGATAGCGAAAAATTTCTGTCGGCTCAGACCAATTTTCAAGGTCAGTCGACTCGTAAACGTCGAAACCGAGCGTTGACAAGTCATCGGGCTGCGACCAGCAGTTATAAGCCCGCGTGCCGTACATATAGTAAACGTTTTCATAAGGCAAAACGAACGGATCACGAATGTTAATGTCTTTTAATTTCAATGCTTTATCTTTCTAATCTAGTTTTTAGTAAGGAAATGGGCTGATATTTTCAAATGCGACTTGCCAAGTGCCGTCTTTTGGAATACCTGGCAATTTTTCAGAAGTCGGATAGCCCGCCACCATTAGCGTTATCGCAAGTAACAACGAACCATTTCCTGGCAAATATGCTGGCAAATCAGTTCGTTTTTCTTGGTAATTATGACCATTTGCCACATAGTGATTTTTCGTTGTGTCTTGTAAAATCGCAGCCATAGCACGCTCGGGTTGCCCCAAACGCGTTGCTGCCATGGCATTGACACCGAAATCCCACCCCCACATCGAATCAAAATGCCAATCTGCTAAAACCTTATCCAAGGTCTGATTAAAAGCATTTTCATTTACTCGGTCATTTGGAATCAAGCCATAAATACCAAGCATAGCAGGATGATCTGTCATAAAATCGGGAAAAGTCGTGGGGCAATTTTCATGCGCCAAATATAAATTTTCCTTAAGTGACGGTTTGGCAATTTTCTGATAAACAGTCTGCCATTTACCTGCGATTTCCGTTTGATTCAAGCGTTTTGCCCAGTCAATCGCTAATGACAAACCAAAGCGCCAGTATTCTAGCTCAAATGTCGGATTGACAACGGTTGTCGGCTCAAACTCCTCTTGACTTGGCACAATCGGTCCTAACAACTCATATTGCCCTTTTTCCTCATGCCACTGAAAGAAATCTATCATGAAATCTGCCGTTCCTGCGACAACTTCCCAGTATTTATCGAGCAATTCTTGATTTTTTGTCTGACTGTAACTCAATTCTAGCATGTATAAAATATGTGGCTGTTGCCAAATAATCAAGGGATTGATTAAAGACGGACTCTCCAGCGCCGTTTCACTAACCATTTTCGGCCAACGCAAGCCCTTATAGCCATTAAAAGCCGCATTTTCACGCGCCTGCGCCAGATGATCAATGTACCAAGTCAAACTTTTTTCAAGCAAATCTGACTTGTGCCAAAGTGGCAGATAAGCCGCATGCCAGAGGTGCATTTCCAGATGAAATTTACCATACCAACTGTTACACATGAGACCTGTTTCTTGCGGTGGCAAATCGCCTGTGCAATTTACTGCCAATTGATATTGCGACAACACAATTCGCCGTTGCAATTCGCTTGCTTGGTTATTTGTTGATCCTGTAAAGTCAATAAAACCAACAGTCTGCCAAAAATCTGACCATTTTTCAAGAGAATTGGCATAAATATCTGCCGTTTCAAACGCTAACACACTAGGTTCGACGTCTGAGAACGATAGGCTGAAAGCCAAATCTGCCTTATCACTAGCCAAATGCCACGTGTGGCGCTGAGTTTGCGTGAGCCTCAGCTCGTCGCCCAAAACCTTGACATAGTAGGTTGTCGCGTCAAGCTGACACTTGAAAATGGTCGCATGAGTAGTTTTAGCGAAGATTTCAGTTGTATAATCATGCGAAGTTGCCAAATCCATGCCCGAAATTTCAGGCGACGGATAAGGAAAAACTAGCTCAATCTCTGTTTTACCAGCACTTTTAAAACCAATCGTATCGGTTTTATCATCGCTAAAAGTTTCAACATGGTAGCTTTTGCCAGCAATTTTATAACGACTTTCGACAACGCCAGTTGCCAAATGTAGCGTTTGCTCAACATCTGAAAGTTCACTTATCTCAGGCTTGACACCACCTACAAGTAAGGCAACTTGAATCAAATTCATACGGTGCGGATTTTGTCGCAACCAATTATAAACGACTTCATTGCCCATTTTCGGCTCAACTGGATAAGCGACCTTGCGACCATTAAAGTCAAAAGTCGTCATAACCAAATCAGCCAACGTGTAGCTGTCAATTTCGCTAGACACAGGTGTTGCATGCCAGCCCCACTGCGCCATACAACACAAAGGAACATGGTGTTGCGTGTAAGTTTCATTAAAAGTCTGAAAACCCGTCACATCACAATAGAAGGCGATTTGTCCATTGCCAACATTTAACGGCGATTTAAAATCAACCGCTGTCAATTTCGGACTATAAGCTTGTAAAATTTTCTTACGTTGAATCATGATAAACCCCATAAACAAGTCAACTGTTAGCTATTTTCATCTAACAGTTGAACTGATTGTTTTATTTTTCGCCTAATTGTTCTTTAGCAAAAGCATATAAATCTTTGGCTGCTTTTGCAGGTGTTGTTTGATCATACAAAACTTGTTCCAACAAGAGTTTGTATTGGTCTTCGATTGCTGCATTGGCAGGAGATTCGATTGGATTGCCTTCTCCTTTGTCAAATTCGCCGACTAAGTCAATGTAGTTATAGACTTCTTGCATATTTTCATCAGCTGTTTTTGTCAATTCTTCACGTACTTTATCATCAATCGGCACACCACGCTCGCCGTTCAAGATTTTATTCGCCTCGATATTTGTTTCAAAATAAGAGATAAATTTCGCTGCCTCTTCTTTGTGCTTAGAATTTTTCGCCATTGACAACATTTGTGATGACATCATGCCGCCACCAGGCACATCTGCTTTCGTCTTAGGCAAAGTCATCATCTTGATTTCACGACCAGCCGCTGTCCGCAAGGCTTGCAATTGATTTGCCGCAACCCAAGTCATCGCAGCCTCACCAGTCACAAGATAATCACCTTCAATATCTTTGATTTCTTTAATGGCTCCTGGGTCAGGATAAGCACCCGCATCCACCAAATTTTTACGCATTTCAAGATAAGGCACTAACAGTTTCGGATCTTTGAATCCCATTGTTTTAGAGTTCGTCTCAGTTGAGAAGAAATTGTTGCCACCACCAGTTTGCGTGATTGCCATTGTTGCTGTTTTGAAATCGTCAAAGTTTGAAAAACCAAATTGACCTGTTTTGTCATGAATCTTCAGACACATTTCCTCAAAATCAGCCCAAGTCCAGTCAGGTGTTGGTTCATCCAAGCCAGCTTTCTTGAACATGGCAGGGTCGTAAGCGATACCGTAAGCACCTACACCATTTGAAATGCCCCATTGCTTACCGTCTTGTTGCGTTGTTGCTAAATAACCCTCAGAGATATTTGAGGTATCAATCAAACCATCCTTGATATATTGGTCAAGCGGTTCAATACTATCAATAAATGCGGGGAAGTTGCCGCCCATTTGAAAAACATCCCAAACCGTTTTAGACGCTGCCAAAGTGTTGAGTTTTGTCAAATAACCGTCCATATCATAAAATTCGTATTCAATATCAACTTTGGGATTTTCTTTTTCGTACATTTCAATAACTTTTACAGTCGCATCATGACGCACTTGCGACCCCCACCAAGCCATTGAAATTTTCACTTTGCCATCCTTGTCGCCACTAGCATCGTCAGCTTTTTTGCCACCACAGCCAGTTAGTAATGCGCTAACTCCAAGTGCGGCAACTGCTGCACCGATTAGCAACTTTTTGCGTTTTAACATAAATAATTCCTCCTAAATTGATTGAATTTTCATTTTCTGTCGACTTCTTTATTATACGTGAAAACGATTTCATTTGTCAATGGAGTTTGTTTATTTAATGAATTTAAGTAAGAAATTCTCAAAAAATACACAATATTGACTTTAGATTTTGAAATAAAAAATGACCTTAAAAACTTATTTAGCCTATTTTTCATACATCTCAATCACTTATCACACCGCGCTTGTGACCCCACCAAACCATGGAAATTTTTACCCTATCTCCCGTTTTAGCCGCAACTTTCGTCTCTTCCTTTTCGCCACTGCGCCCTGTCAGCATTTTACATTATTGACTAAAAAAACTATCTGATTTTCAATCATGAAAAACAGATAGTTTAAATTCTTACATTAAAAGCCAAAATACTCAGTCGCATTTTGATAACTGACACGCGTTACCAAATCGCCAAGCAAAACCTCATCTTCAGGTACTTCCCCACGCGCAACGATTTCTCCGATAAATTCGCACAGCACGCGACGGAAATATTCATGACGTGTATAAGACAAGAAACTACGCGAATCAGTCAACATGCCAACAAAATTGTAAAGCACGCCACCGTCTGCTAATTGTGTTAATTGATTACGCATACCAGCACGCGTATCATTGAACCACCAACCAGAGCCAAATTGAATTTTGCCTGCCACTTCTTTTTGGAAACAGCCCATAAGCGCAACCAAAACTGGCCAATCAGTTGGATTGAGCGAATATAAAATCGTTTTTGGCAATTTATCTGCAACTTCCGCACGGCTCAATAATTTTTGCAAAGGAATCGTAATTGACAAGTCATTGATACCATCATAACCAGTGTCAGCTCCCAAATTTTCAAAACCAGCCTTGTTACAATTGCGATAAGCATGAATATGCAGCTGCATCGTCCAATGCTTGTCCGCATACATCTCAATCAAACGTGACAACGTTTCCGTGCGATATTGACTGATTTCAAGGTCAGTCAATGCCTCGCCACGTAAAGCTTTCTGATAAATATTCTCCAAAGTTGTCGTATCTGTGGCATCATAAGTCAAGACATCAAGCGCATGGTCAGAGAGACGACCGCCCTGTTCATGAAAATAAGTTACCCGAGACTCAAGTGCTGTTACCATTTTTTCATAAGTATCAAGCACCCCACCACTCACTTTTTCAAGCTCTGAAAGCCACGCCTGAAAGCCCACTTTGTCAATATTGAGCGCCTTATCAGGACGATAAGTCGGCAAAACTTTGAAACGTTGCTCGGTTTTAGCAAGCTCTTGATGAAAATGCAGGTCATCAATCGGATCATCTGTCGTACAAATCAGCTTAACATTTGAATGATGGACAATATTGCGCCGACTAAAAGCTGGACTTGCAAGTTTTTCATTGACCGTCTCCCAAATCGCTTTGGCATTGCTTTCATTGACCAACAACTCACAACCAAAAAAACGTTTCAACTCCAAATGTGTCCAAGAATAAAGCGGATTGCCAACAATTTTCGGTACCGTTTGACACCAAGCCACAAATTTCTCATAATCAGTCGCCTGACCTGTAATCAATGCCTCATCAACACCACAAGCTCGCATCAAACGCCATTTATAATGGTCGCCAGCCAACCAAGCCTCCGTGATATTCTTGAAATTTTTATCCTCAAAAATCTCCTGTGGCGACAAGTGACAGTGATAGTCAATAATCGGCGATTTAGCAGCATAATCATGGTACAACTTTTTCGCCCAATCAGTTGAAAGCAAAAAATCATCATTTAAAAACATTTTATATCCTTCTTTCTTTTTATTAAAGTGTCACACCATTCTTAAAAATGGCAATTTCACGTGTATCATTCATCTCATTACGCGTTTCTTCCCCACTTGCCACACGGATAATTTTAGCAATAAAGTCGTTCAAAACCTCCGTCATTGGTCGTTCTAACAGCACACCCGCATTGAAATCGAGCCAATGTCCTTTATTTTCAAACAGTGTGTTATTTGTCGCTACTTTCAAGGTTGGCACGTAAGCGCCAAACGGTGTCCCACGCCCTGTCGTAAACAGCACCATTTGACAGTCCGCTGATGCCAAGGCTGAGCTTGCCACCAAGTCATTGCCCGGTGCCTCTAGCAAACTCAACCCCTTAACACGAATTTTCTCGCCGTATTTCAGCACATCAACCACCGCTGACGTCCCCGACTTCTGCGTGCAACCCAAAGATTTATCCTCCAAGGTCGTGATGCCGCCCTCTTTATTGCCGGGCGACGGGTTTTCATAGACTGGTTCGCCGTATGAGGCAAAATAATGCTTGAAATCATTGATAAGATGTACCACTTTTTCAAAAACGTCAGCAGTCGCAGCTCGATTCATGAGAATTTGCTCAGCACCAAACATTTCAGGCACTTCGGTCAAAACAGTACTACCGCCCTGTGAAATCAAGAAATCAGAAAATGCCCCAAGCAACGGATTCGCTGTAATTCCCGACAAACCGTCAGAACCACCGCATTTCAAGCCAATTTTCAATTCTGACAATGGAATCGTTTCGCGCTTATCATCAATTGTCGCCTCGTATAATTCTTCCAGCAAGTCAACGCCCACTTGAATCTCATTTTTTACCTTTTGAGCAATCAAAAATTTGACACGAGACTGATCATAAGCCCCCAATTTTGCCTTAAATTCCTCAATCGTATTATTTTCACAACCCAATCCAAAGACAAGAACAGCACCTGCATTAGGATGCATGACCGCATCAATCAGCACCTCTTTCGTATTTTCGTGGTCATTGCCAAGTTGCGAGCAGCCATAAGGATGTTTGAGAATCGTGATATTGTCAAATGCCCCTAAATCAGGATGTAAGGCTTTAAATTCCTTGATAATCAACTCAGCAATTCCATTGACACAGCCAACCGTTGGCACAATCAGCAAATCATTGCGAATGCCGACCTTACCATTCTCACGACGATAACCTTGAAACGTCAAGTCAGACTTCGGATAAGTCGTCTGATGTAACTCTGGCGTGTAAGCATAGTCCAGTTCGCCAGACAGATTCGTCTGACAGTTATGCGTATGAATCCAGCCCCCTTGCTTAACCTCAGCAGTCGTATGCCCAATTGGATAGCCATATTTGATGACATTTTCATTTTCAGCTAAATTCTCTAATGCCATTTTATGCCCTTGCATAATCGGTTCTTGCGTGATGATTTCAACACCACAAACAGACAATTTCTCGCCCTTTTCAATCGGACGTAACGCCACGACAACATTATCACGGGCGTTTAATTTAATAAAAGTTTCCACCGTTTTTATAATCCTTTCATAATCTAATTTTAATAATCTAGTTTTTAATGAGCAGCGCCTAGCAGATTAGATAAATCATAAAACCTGCGCTAAACGCAGAACCTTATGATTTCCTAAATCTGTACGGCGCTAGACACTCATTAACACTTTTTTATTAAAACACGCGCCCCCGCTGTTTCAAGCAAGGCAATATCTTTTTTAACTTGCGCCACCAAATCAGAAATAGCTGTTAAATCTTGTCCCCACAAATCAACATTGCCTAAAATCGTCACAACAACAGTTTCCGGATCCTCCCAAGCTTTATTGAAAGTTGCGATAATATTTTCATCATCTTGTGGAACAATTTTATCACCCCGATAAGACAAAATCAGCGCCGCCAAGGCAGCCGTCATATGCTTTGGCAAAGCATTTTTCGTGTCAACATATTGATTGAACACAGGTAAGAGCCGTGCTACAAATTTTGAAACGGTATTTAGGGCAATAGCGCTCAACTGATGATTGGCAAAAGGGTTGAGGAAACGCTCCTTGACTTGCTCAGCAAATACCACAAGCTCAGAGATTGGCAAATCAATCATCGGAATCAATTCATCTGTGAACAAACCGTCCACATATTTTCGGAAATCTAGGTCTTTCATGACCGCCTCAACCGTGTCAAGCCCAGCCAATCGTGCCAAAATCGACATCGCCGTATGCGGACCATTGAGCAAATGCACCTTGCGCTCACGATACGGTGTCATATCTTCTGTCACAATCACGTTCAAGCCCGCTTTTTGCAAAGGAAATGCCGTCATAATCGTTTGAGGCCCCTCAATAACCCAAACCATAAACGGTTCAGCCGTTACCAAAACCTTATCCTCATAGCCTAATTTATCGTAAAAATCTTGCGCCGTATCACGCGGAAATCCCGGCACAATACGGTCTACCAAACTGCAACAAAACGTGTTTTGCGTCTCAAGCCACGTCACAAAATCATGACCAAGCGCCCAATCTGTCGCATATTGCAAAACAATCTCTTTGAGCTTATCGCCATTTCGGTCAATCAGCTCGCACGGAATGATGATAAAGCCTTTTTTGCCAAGCTTATAGCGCTCATGGAGCAGAACGGTCAGTTTGGCAGGAAAACTTTTAGGTGGCATCGCCGCCAAACTATCCTCTTTGTGATAGGCAATTCCTGCCTCAGTCGTGTTTGAAACGATAATTTCTAGGTCGTCTTGACTCGCCAACTCCTTATAGGCTTGCCACTGCGTATAAGGGTTAATCACACGACTAACGCTTGTCATAATTTCAACGCTGTCAATAACTTCGCCATTTTGTAAGCCCTGCAATGCCACTGTGTAGAGGTCATCTTGCGCATCTAGCAAATCTTTCAACCCCTGTTCAATTGGCTGAACGACAACGCTGCTACCGTTGAATAAGCCTTGCTGATTCATCTGTTGCAACTGCCAATCAACAAAAGCTCGCATAAAATTGCCCTCTCCGAACTGAATAACCCGTTCTGGTTGACATTCCAAATTTGGAACGATTTTCTTTGTTAAAAGTGTCATATAATATTTCTCCTTTATATTTGCACACGTGAACAATTTGTTGTAAAACGATATGAACACGTGAACATTTCGATGGTTAAATTAAAGGCTAATAAATATAACCTTTAACGTTTATAATAACTGCGCAAACACCGAACAGACTGCCTAATTCTCAATTCTGTTGGGATTCGGACCTGTCGCTCAGAAACAGTTTGCCCGTCAATCAATTTGAGTAACATTTCTGTTCCCATTTGACTGATTTGTTTAATTGGCTTATGAACTGTTGTCAGAGGTGGATTGAGATAGGAGACAAATTGACTATCATCAAAACCGATAATGGACAAGTCATCGGGAATCTGTAAACCGCTTTCTTTAGCTGCCTGCATAGCGCCAATTGCCATATCATCGTTCGCACAAAAAACCAAGGTTGGTAAAGTCGGTAAGGTTAAAAGTTTCTGCATTTCCTTAAAACCGCCTTCAGAACTGTAATCGCCCTTGAAAAAATAAGTTTTATTTATCGGAATCTTGTGTTTTATCAAACTTTCAAGCAAGCCTTTTTTACGCTCATTTGACGACCTAAAACTGTCAATTCCGCCAATATAAGCGATTTTTCGATGCCCCAAACCAATGGCATAATCAATGATTTGCGTAACACCTTGCGCATCATTTGCCAAAACATTGAGGACATTTTCATCATCAATCGGACGATTCAAGACAACGAGCGGCAGTTGATGATCGCGCACAAACTCAATAAAGGTCTGGTCACTATCGCTTTGACTCATAACGATTATCCCATCATAACGCTGAAAATTTATCCGCGACAAGTGCCGAATCTCGTCAATCCCTTGAACCGACAAGCCATAACTTTCGTCCAAAACGCTGTGAATGCCTTGAATCGCATCAAGCAGAAAGCTCGAACTCGTCCCCTCGCTAATGCTTGAGAAAAACAGCCCAATCATGTAATTTTTCTTATTTACCAAACTTCGCGCATTAAAATTTGGTACATAATTCATGTCAATCGCCAACTGTTGAATCTTATGGCGTGTTTCAGCTTTAATCAACGGATTATCATTTAAAGCTCTGGAAACCGTTGTGTGAGAAACGCCTGCTTGCTTGGCAATATCTTTGATTGTAACCATTTTTCACATCCTTTCATAAGTTGTTGAGGCGACTGCTTTAGTCAATCAGTTCGCAAATTGTTCACGTGTTCATTATAGTACTAATCAGGAATAATGTCAATCTATTATCTTAAGATATTTCTCTAAAATAATAAGATTCTAAGTTTAAATTTTTTCAATCTTCAAGCACTTCAACAACATCGCCAAACAAGGCTTGCGCCTCTTCAACAGCAACGTTTTTTTCAGCAACTGCAACCTTGGGTAACTCATCAACTGGCTGCGCTGCACTTGTCTTGCGCAATCGCGCATATTCCGTTCTCACGGCAACCCAGTCGTCGTTGGTCAGAGCGATAATTTCAGGTGCGAAACCGACGATATTTGACATAAAATTGCCAAATGACACTTGTAAATCTTGATTTTGCGCCGCTTTTTTGGCAGTAAATTCACTGTTGAAGGTCACAACGACAAATTTCTCCGAGGCCGCGACGGCTGATGTGTGGTTGAGCATGGACTTGCCAAAGCCACTGTCAAAGGAGTTGATGACTTCTTCCCAAGCGCCTTGGATAGCGGTTCGCGCCTCATTTGTCGCATCTGAAAGTGCTGCGAAAACGAAATCTTTACTGAAGTAATTGCCAGCCGTTTTAGGCGCAACTTTTTTTTCTGGCAATGGTTGCTGACCTGCTGACGTCAATTGAAAATCGCCAGTGTCAAGTTTTTTGGTCAGACTAGCCACCTGTTTTTGAAGTTCTGCGATAACTTGTGAATAGTCTGCGGTTTTCATGCTTTCTGACAATCGCATGGTCATCACATCAGCTGCAATTTTTTCCTGTGTTGTATTTTTCAGCGTTTGCAAGGTCTCTGTTGCAATCTCAATCCAAGCAAAAATCTGGGGTTTAGACACATTGACCGCCAAATTTTCAGCCAAAAGCATGTCACGAAAATGCGCCATCAAGTCCTCGGTAAAGCGAATCATGTTTTTGCCGTCAGCAAAAATCATGTCAAGTTGCGTTAGGGCAGCCTCAACCTCTTGCTTGGCAATCGCTGTAATATAATCGCTCAAGGCTTGTGCCGAAATCGCACCCGTGACGAGGAGCGCCACATCAAGTGTCAAGCCATTTTGTGCAAAACTCAGCGCTTGATCAAGTGTAGAAAGCGCATCGCGCATGCCACCATCAGCCGCCGTGGCAATCAGTTCAATCGCTTTTTCGTCAAACTCAACCTGCTCTGCCGTTAAAACAGTCGCCAAATGTTGCGTGATGTCAAGCGAAGTAATCGCACGAAAAGCAAACCGCTGGACACGTGAGAGAATCGTTGCGGGAATCTTCTGAATTTCCGTCGTTGCAAGAACGAAAACAACATTTTCTGTCGGTTCTTCAAGTGTTTTCAAGAGCGCATTAAAAGCACCCGTCGTCAGCATATGCACCTCGTCAATGATGTAAACCTTGTACTTGGCACGAGACGGCGCATATGTTGATTTATCGCGGATTTCACGAATTTCATCAACACCGTTATTTGAAGCAGCATCAAGCTCAATAACATCCTCTAAAGCGCCATTGGTCACAGCTTGACAGATGTCACAGGTGTTACACGGTTCGCCGTCGATTTGGTTGGGGCAGTTAATTGCCTTGGCAAAAATTTTGGCTGCCGACGTTTTTCCAGTGCCACGAGGTCCTGAAAAAAGGTAGGCATGAGAAATCTGATGATTGATAATGGCATTTTTCAGTGTTGTTGCGACCACTTCTTGCCCGACCATTTCATCGAAACGTTGACTGCGATACTTGCGATATAGGGCTTGATAGCTCATTTTTCTGCCTCATTTTTTAGGGTAAACTGGTCAAAATACCAGTTGGTTTTATTGACCAAAATCGTTACAAATTTCTCCAGATAATCTTTGTCAATCTTATCATAATCATCAACTAGGTGCGAATCAAGGTCAAGTACACCAATTAACGCACCATTTTTCGTCATCGGCACAACGATTTCCGAGCGTGCTTGACTGTCGCAAGCGATATAATTTTGATGTTTCGTCACATCACCGACAATAATCGTCTCACGTTTTTCAGCAGATTCACCACAAACGCCCTTACCAAGCGCAATATTGACACAAGAAACGCCACCCTGAAATGGTCCAAGCACAAGTTTTTCGCCGTCGTAGAGATAAAAACCAACATAAACGGAATTGGGCAAAATGCCACGTAAAAGCGCACTCGCATTGCTAAGATTTGACAGCGCATTACCTGTTTCATCAAGTAACGCCTCTAGTTGTAATAACACTAAATTATAATTTTCTTGTTTCATCGTTTTTTCACCCATTTTTTTGCTATAATAAGTATATTATAGCAAAATTTAAGGTATTAAGGTGGTATAGTCGATGATGAACTTAGACGAAATTCGAGAAGATATTGATTTGCTCGATACAGAACTTGTGCGGCTTC
The DNA here is from genome assembly GCF_011170085.1 of Pseudolactococcus hodotermopsidis. GTDB lineage: Bacteria > Bacillota > Bacilli > Lactobacillales > Streptococcaceae > Pseudolactococcus > Pseudolactococcus hodotermopsidis. Next base: position 86,665 of record NZ_BLLI01000001.1, read on the forward strand.
TTGAAGCACGCATGAACTTGGTTAGCCAAGTCACAGCTTTTAAGCAAATGACAGGTATGAAAGTACTTGATAATTCACGCGAACTAGCGATTTTGGAAACTGTCGCTAATCGTATTGAAAATCCTGAATTTACGGAAACGATTGTTGCAACTTTTAAAGATATTTTGAAAAATTCACGCCATTATCAAAACGATGCTCTTGGAAATTAAATTGTGAGAAAATATTATTTTGAACTAGCGGTTTTGACTGTAATTGCTAGCGTTGTTGGCCTTGTCGTCGGTGTGCTAGATACGATTTTTGGGCGTATTTTACTTTTTATCAGCGATTTTCGCGTTCAACATGTCAACTCTCTCATCCCATTTTTAGCGCTTGCGGGCCTTGCCATAACTTTTGCTTATCAGAAAATTGGCAAGGAATCGGTGCGCGGTATGGGCCTCGTTTTCGCTGTCGGGCATAATGAAGCCTCTGTCATTCCTAAGCGCCTGATACCACTCGTTGTCGGCGCAACTTGGCTCACACATTTATTTGGCGGTTCGGCTGGGCGCGAAGGGGTTGCCGTTCAAATCGGTGCAACTTTTGCAAATTTTCTAGGAAATGTGCTCAAAATCAAGGAAAATCGCCATATCATGATTATGATTGGCATGTCAGCAGGTTTTGCTGGGCTTTTCCAAACACCACTTGCGGCAAGTCTTTTTGCTGTTGAGGCGCTTACTGCTGGCAAACTCTACACTCGCGCCCTTTTACCAAGTCTCGCAGCTGCTTATACTGCAAGCACAACTTCTCATCTGCTTGGTCTTGAAAAGTTCAGCACAAAACTGGCACAAATTCCCGAACTTTCTTTTGAGAACGTTTGGAAAATCATCATTATCGCTATTATTTTTGGTCTGACAGGTTATCTTTTTTCAAGTTTACTTGCTTATGCTAAAGCAAAATTGACTCACATTTTCCCAAATCCTTATCTCAAAATTGCAATTGGCAGTGTGATTTTATCTATTTTATTGATTATTTTATGGCAAGGGCGTTACTCTGGTCTGGGGACAAATCTGATTGCTGCGAGTTTTGAAAATGGCACAATTTTTCCTGTTGACTTCGCATTTAAGCTGATTTTGACTATTATCACGCTCGCAATTGGTTTCCAAGGTGGCGAAGTGACCCCACTTTTTGCCATTGGTGCAACACTTGGCATCGTTCTTGCAAGCATTTTCGGACTGCCACTCGCCTTTGTCGCTGCCCTCGGATACGCTGCCGTTTTTGCTAGCGCAACCAATACTTTGCTTGCGCCCATGTTCATTGGTGTCGAAGTTTTCGGCTTTAATACGTTACCGTTTATGCTAATTGCCGTTGCGATTGCTTATACGTTTAATTTTGATAGCTCTATCTATGGGGCGCAAAAAAAGCTCTGAATTTTTAAATTCAAAGCTTTTTTCATCTATAAATATTTCTCAAACTTCAAACATCAAATCGCCATAAGATGGCATTGGCCATGCTTCCTTATCAACAATCATTTCAAGTTTGTCAACTGGAGCGCGCAGTGCATCCATTGCTTTAAAGACCACTTCGTTGTAGAAACGCGCTTGAGCTTTGCCTTCTTCTTGGAGAGTGGCTTTGACAGCGACCTCTTTGAGTTCAGAAAGTGCCGTCTTAACTTCTTTGAGCAAGGCTGAAACCTCTGTCAAGATGTCAGTTTGAACACTCGCCTCAACACCCGCATTCTTAACCGCAATAACCGTGTCAGCTAAGGTTTTCGTATATTTAATAACAGCTGGGATAATTTGTTTTGTCGCCATATCAATCATCGTAAGTGCCTCAATATTGATGACCTTGCCATAATTTTCATATTTAACTTCTTCACGCGCTTTCAACTCAGCAGGTGTCAAGACACCGTATTTATCAAACAAGGCGATAACATCAGCTTGCGCCAAAACTTCAGTCGCATCAACGATTGATTTGAGATTTGGCAACCCACGTTTTTCAGCCTCAACAAGCCACTCTTCAGAATAGCCATCGCCATTGAAAATAACGCGTTTATGCGCTTTAGCATACTCGGCAATCAAAGCATCTACTTCGGCATCAAAATCAGTTGCTTTCGCCAAGCGTTCAGAAGCATCATCAAAAGATTCAGCAACAATGGTATTAAGGACAATGTTTGGCGAGGCAATTGAATCACGCGACCCAACCATACGAAACTCAAATTTGTTACCAGTAAAGGCAAATGGCGAGGTACGATTACGGTCAGTTGCATCTTTAGAAATATCACGCAAAGCAGTCGAACCAGTCGTCAAAACGCCACCTTTGATAGAAGTTGAGGCTGAGCCATTTGCCACATATTGCTCAATAATATCTTCTAATTGTGAGCCAAGGAAGATTGAGATGATAGCTGGTGGTGCTTCGTTGGCACCCAAACGGTGGTCATTACCAGGGTCAGCAGCCGATTCTCGGAGCAAACCAGCATATTTATCAACCGCTTTGATGATACAGGCAAGTACCAGCAAGAATTGTTTATTTTCATGTGGTGTGTTGCCTGGTTCAAGCAAATTTTCGCCTTTATCTGTCACGAGTGACCAGTTGTTATGTTTACCTGAACCATTGACACCCGCAAAAGGCTTCTCATGGAGCAAACATTTCATATCGTGACTACAAGCAACACGTTTCAGTGTTTGCATCACAACTTGATTTTGGTCAACGGCAACATTAGCATTGGCATAAATTGGCGCAATTTCATGTTGAGCAGGTGCTACTTCGTTATGTTGCGTTTTGGAAGTCACACCAACCCTCCAAAGTTCTTCGTTGACATCTTTCATGAAACCAGCAACACGTTGGCGAATTGTACCAAAGTAATGGTCGTCCAACTCTTGACCTTTCGGCGCTTGTGCACCAAATAAAGTACGCCCAGCATAAATCAAATCCTTACGTTGAAGGAATTTTTTTTCGTCAACCAAAAAATATTCTTGCTCAGCTCCAACAGATGGCGCAACTGATTTGGCAGATGTATTGCCAAACAAACGGAGCAACTTGATAGATGAGTCAGAAATGACTTGCATAGAGCGCAAGAGTGGTGCTTTTTGGTCAAGCGCTTCGCCATTGTATGAGTAAAATGCTGTCGGAATCAAAAGCGTTGTTCCTGCCGCATCATGACGGACAAAAACTGGAGAAGTCGTATCCCAAACCGTGTAACCACGCGCCTCAAAAGTCGCACGCAAGCCACCCGAAGGGAATGAAGAACCATCTGGCTCGCCTTTAATCAGCTCTTTTCCTGAAAATGCTGTCAAAACGCTACCGTCAGCTTTTGGTGCTGTGATAAACGAATCTTGTTTTTCAGCAGTCACACCTGTCAATGGTTGAAACAAATGAGCAAAGTGAGTTGCGCCTTTTTCAATCGCCCATTCACGGATCTCATTTGCAATCACATCAGCAGTTGCAAGATCAAGGTCTTTGCCTTCTTCAATTGATTTTTTGAATTGCTTGTAGATACTCTTTGGCAAACGCTGTTGCATCACGGCATCTGTGAAAACATCTTCAGCAAAGATTTCTGGAATATTGACTTTTTCCATTTGTAAGTTCTCCTGACTTTTTCTAGGGCTCTCTTAAATTTTTGAGCTGTCCATTACATGTTATAAGTTCTAACACTATCATTATACATTTTTTTTGGATGTAATGCAATAATATTTGTAATTTTTAGAATTTTCTTTTTCAGTAAATGTTCGGATTTGGTGCTTACTTTGATTAAATTATAGAAAATAAATAAAAAAACTCAGATTTAAACACTGAAAAATCTGAGTTTCGGGCCATTTTAGTAAAGATAGAGATAATTATCAACTTCCCATTGCGAGACAAACTGAGCGTAGGAAGCCCACTCGACTTTTTTGGTCTCGACAAAATTTGTGAGAATATGTTCTCCGAGAGCTGATTTGACAACCTCATCTTCTCGGAGTGCCTTGACAGCATTGTGCAAAGTAGAAGGCAAGTCGTTGATGCCAACGGCTTTACGTTCATCTTCGGTCATCATATAGATGTTATTTTCGACTGGCGCTGGCGCTTCTATTTTGCGTACAATACCATCAAGTCCGCATTCAAGCAAAACAGCAAGCGCCAAGTAAGGATTGGCAGTCGGGTCAACAGCACGAAGTTCTAAGCGCGTGCCAATACCACGAGAGGCTGGTACACGTACAAGTGGCGAACGATTTCTCCCCGCCCAAGCAATGTAGACTGGCGCTTCATAGCCTGGTACAAGACGTTTGTAGGAGTTAATCGTCGGATTGGTAATCGCTGTAAAATTATAAGCGTGTTCCAAAATACCGCCCAAGAAATGGTAAGCAGTGTCTGATAATTCCATCTCGCCATTGGCATCATAAAAGGCATTGGTGTCATTTTGATCAAACAAAGACATATTACAATGCATGCCACTACCATTGATACCAAACTTTGGTTTTGCCATAAACGTCGCATACAAACCATGCGCCCGCGCAATCGTTTTAACAACAAGTTTGAAGATTTGAATGTTGTCGCAAGCCGTCAAAACGTTGGTATACTTGAAATCAATCTCATGCTGACCAACAGCAACCTCGTGATGACTGGCTTCGACCTCAAAACCAAGATCCGTCAAAACATTGACAATTTCACGTCGCGTATTATCCGCCGAATCAATCGGCGCAAGGTCGAAATAGCCACCTTGGTCGTTGACTTCGAGCGTCGGATTTCCTTGGTCATCTAGTTTAAACAAGAAAAACTCAGGCTCTGGACCAAGGTTGAATGACTTGAAACCGACCTCTTCCATGTGTGCAAGTGCACGTTTCAGATTGCCCCGAGGATCGCCCGCAAACGGTGTGCCGTCAGGATTGTAAACATCACAAAGCAAGCCAGCCACCTTGCCATTTTCATCGCCCCAAGGAAAAATTATCCAAGTATCAAGATCGGGATAAAGGTACATGTCAGACTCATTAATGCGGACAAAGCCCTCAATAGATGACCCGTCAAACATCATCTTGTTGTCCAGAATTTTGTCAAGTTGCTCCTCAGTTGCGGGAACTTCAACGTTTTTCAGCGTTCCCAAAATGTCCGTAAACATCAAACGCAAAAACGTCACATTTTTTTCTTTGATTTCTCTGCGAATATCAACAGCTGTGATTGCCATAATATGGCCTCCTTAGTTAATTCTAATCTTCTTTTTATGACACAACGAAAACCAATCAAAATCCAATGATTGGCTAATTTATCGTAGCGTTGTTTTAGGCTTATTAAACCTAGATTGTTGCATGATTTCTTGCTCTAAAATCTTTCGGACTTCAGCATCAGTGATTGATTTATTCTTTACTTTTGCCAATTCTTCCTTACTTTTTTCATAGACTTTCTTAATACCAGCAATATTTAAACCATCATTAAGATAATCTTTAATTTCAAGCAAGACATCCATATCATTGAGCGAATACATCCGCCGATTACCGTCATTTCGCGCTGGGAAAATCAAATCTTGATCTTCATAGTAGCGAATCTGACGTGCTGTGAGATCTGTCAGTTTCATAACGGTACCAATGGGAAAAACTGCCATTGAGCGCCGTAGCTCACGTTCTTTCACTAAAATATTTCTCCTTTTATAGCTGGACACACTCTCAATTTTGCGCCAAGATGAACTCGCTTACAAAATCTATTTTATAGGGAAATTCCCCAAAAGTCAATAGCTAATGTTAGCTTAGGTAACATCACTGTACCATACTCATTCCTGAAACAAAGCAAGATGAGGCTAGTTTTTGAGTTGTGGTTCACAAAACGCAACTTGATGGTACTAACGCTTAGCCGTTGATGCATTTATCTATTTCAATAGTCGTCATTATTTCTGATAATTTCGCCTTGATAATCAATCATCCCAGGTGCAACCATGTCAATGTTCAAACCCATTTCATCAAAAATGTTGCTGGCACGGTAAGCTTTGTTAGTCGTGCGACAAATAACATAGTAATGTTTGCTTTTATCCAAGTCAAATTTGCCGTCCTCAACATCGTCAATGGGAATGTTGATAGCACTCGGAATATGAAAACTGTCAAATTGCTCGACTGGTCGCACATCAAGCAAATTCAGTTCGGAGATTTCTAATTTTTCAAAATCTTTTAACTCAATAATATTAAAAGTCATTTCCCCTCCCCAGTATAAACATAACCAAAATGTTCGTAGCCTTTGGGTGTCACACGGCGACCTTGCCGCGTTCGTATGAGAAACCCCGACTGAATCAAATACGGCTCATACATATCTTCCAGCGTTTCGCGTTCTTCCGAGATATTGACCGCAAGCGTCCCCAAGCCAACTGGGCCACCATTATACATCTCAATCATCGTTTTGATGATTTTTTGGTCAATGTAGTCAAGCCCCGAGCCATCCACATCAAGCATGGTTAGCGCTTGATTGGTCATATCATCATTGACGATGCCAGTCCCTTTGATTTGGGCAAAATCGCGCACACGTTTGAACAGACGGTTAGCAATACGAGGTGTCCCACGGCTTCTTCTAGCAATCTCATGTGCACCATCACCAGTAATTGCCGTCTCAAAAATATCAGCGGTTCGGGTAACAATCTCCGTCAGGTCTTCTAAGTCGTAATAAGCCATGTGAGCATTGATCCCAAAACGCGCCCGCAAAGGATTTGAGAGCATCCCCGCACGAGTCGTTGCACCAATCAAGGTAAAGGGAGGCAGCTCCAAGTGGACGCTGCGACTGGCATCCGCACCACCAATCATGATGTCAATGTAAAAGTCCTCCATGGCGCTATAAAGCACCTCCTCAACCGACATGGGCAGACGATGGATTTCGTCAATAAAGAGAACATCGCCCGCCTCAAGTTCGTTCAAAATCGCAACCAAATCGCCCGCTTTTTCGATAGCGGGACCCGAAGTTTGCTTGATATTAACACCAAGTTCATTTGCAATGACGAAAGCCATGGTCGTTTTGCCAAGACCGGGAGGACCGAAAAGTAGCACGTGATCAAGCGATTCTTCACGCATTTTGGCAGCTTTGATGAAAATGTCTAGCTGTTCCTTGATTTTATCCTGTCCGATATATTGGTTGAGATATTGCGGTCTCAAGGTACGTTCGACTGCAATTTCTTCGTTTTCGTAACTTTGCAATTCGCCTGAGGTTAATTTGTCGTTTTCCATAGGTCTATTATACCACGCTTCCCCTAGCAGTCCAAATTTACACAATTCAAAATAACATTAACAAAACCACTTCTTCCTCATAAAGATAGCCCGCCAACCCTATAAAGGCGGATAGCTATTTTATATCCTGTCCTATAATTTATCAGCAGTAATGACCCTAAAAGTACTTGCATTTATCGTTATCCTAACACAATGCGCCTTATTTTCAACATAATAATTTTTACCGATTTTTGAAATGAGACTCTCTTCACAAGAAACCACATCAGCTATAAACGTTTCTATTTCATCACGCGCCATATTGGTTTTTAGTTTCTTATTAATTCTACCATAAACTAAATCTGTGTAGCAGATTTGCTTTAAAATTTTCTGCCTGATGGTCATATTTTGCTCTCTTTATCCTCAAGACTTTCGACATATATTTATAATTTTAAAATTATTTCATTAACATTTTAAGCGCTAATTTGATATAAGCCTGTGCTGTGTCGGCTTGTCCTGCCATTTTTTTCTCGATTTTCTTAAGTTCTGTGGCTTTGTACCCCAAGGCTTCCAAGGCTTCAAGCGATTCTGATAAAGCTTTATCAGTCGTTGCTGTCGTTTTCGCAACTGTTGCAAGCATTTGCGAGTCAAATTTGCCTTCCAAATCAAGCGCCATTTGCATGGCTGTTTTCTTACCAACACCTGGAAATTTAGTCAGATATTTGATGTCGGAGTTGTTAATTGCGGCGACCAAACCATCATTATCATCTGCCGCAATAATCGCAAGCGCCGACTTAGGACCAATACCCTTGACCGAGACAATTTTCAAAAAAAGCGTTTTCTCATCAAAGGTTTTAAAACCGTACAGGGTATGCGCATCCTCACGAATGACCTGATGAACATAAATTTTTAGTAGCTGATTGCGCATATCGGAGAAAACATAGGGATTAGCAACATTGATAATATAACCGACACCCGAAACTTCAAGCACAACGTAAGTCGGGGTAATTTTCGTGAGCTTGCCTGTGAGATATTCATACATTTAGATAACCACCGTAATTTCTGTAAATATGTGAAAAAAGTTGATAGAATTTTGATACTGTGACTCCATGACTTCCTTTCTTTGACTACATAACACTAGCAGCAGCCAAGATAAAGAGATAAACTAAAACAGCTTAAAACAAGCTACCAGTTTTTGAAATTGGTTCGCCTTGAAAGATACAAACCTAATAATAAAACAAGCAGTAGTAAGATAAAAAAACATTATTTTTTCTCCCTCGTATAATTTGAACATCAAGCTAATTTTCTAGGAAAGTTTGCGCCTGCGGTTACTCGGCGCATCGCTTTCAGTATCATGTCATTATACATAAAATTCACTGCATTTTCAAAACTGTGTCTGCCAACCACCTTTATGACCTTGCTGAATCCGTCGGAACATTTTCTCCATATCCGTATTTGAAAAATTGACGACTGCGGGTCTGCCATGCGGGCAATTATAGGGATTGTCACACTGCGCCAATTGTTGCAACAAATCACGCGCACTTGCGGCGTCAATGTACATATTCGCCTTGATTGAGCTTTTGCAGGCAATCATAATCGCCAAATCTTCACGATATTTTTTAACCGATACTTCACGCCCATCTAAAAGCAGGTCAATCAATTCATAAGTTGCCGACTCAATCTCATCATCTTGCATCCAAATCGGATGTTCACGCAAAATCAGCTGATTTTCGCCGTATTCATCAAGCATGACCCCCGCCTCAGCGAGCAAGGCTTTCTTTTCAACAACTGTTAAAAAATCATTTTGCGGCAAAGTGATAAAAATTGGCGCTAAAAGTTGCTGCTGATCATAGTTGACTTGACCAATTTTATCACGGTAATATTCGTATTTGACCCGTTCTTGCGCTGCGTGTTGGTCAACGATATAAAGACCGTCTGGCGCTTGACAAAGGAGGTAAGTACCGTGCATTTGGGCGAGAAATTCGAGTTCTGGGAAAGTGCTAGTTTTTTTAGTTTCTTCAAAAATCGTTATTTCTGACGGCTTGGTTTCAGATTTCCTTGGTTCTGACGAGGCAACCTCGCTTGATGAATGTGGCGGTTTCATCTCAGTTTTCGTTAAATAGGACGATTCTGAGCGGGAACTATCAAAATCAGCATTTTCCTTGACAAAAAAATCTTGTTTAACAGTATCATAATAAAGCTGTCTGCTTGGCTGTTGCACATGTTGCGTTTGAGCGACGGGTGGATTTTTGTGAGTATTGAGATTTTCAAGCGCATCTGGTATCAGGACTTCTTCAGCAAGGGCTGTTGCAATTGCCTTTGTGATGAGACTCATCAGCTCACGCTCTTTGGAAATTCTCACCTCTTGTTTAGTTGGATGAACATTGACATCCGCCAAAAACGGATCGATTTTGAGGTCAATGACAGCAAGCGGAAAACGCCCAACCATGAGTTTACTGCCGTAGCCCTCAACAATGGCGCGATTTAGCAGAAAATTCTTGATATAACGACCATTGAGCAACACTGTGATATAATTGCGGTTAGCGCGCGTCAGCTCGGGCAGACTGACGTAACCTGTCACCTCAAAATCAAGGTCAGAAATCGAGAGTTCAACCATTTTTTTCGCTGTCGAAATGCCGTAAACACCCGCAATCGCTTGGCGCAAATCGCCAGTTCCCGCCGTTTTCAGCATATCACGACCATCATTGACCAAAGTAAAAGCAACCTCAGGATGCGCAAGACTGAGCCGATTGATGATGTCAGTAATATGACTAAGTTCAGCCTGTAAACTCTTGATATACTTGAGCCGAGCAGGCGTGTTATAGAACAGATTTTCGACCTTTATTCGCGTTCCAACACGTTTTGGCGCTGGATCATTTTGGGTAATGTTACCTCCTTTGGCAACAAGGTGTGTCCCACTCTCATCGCCGTTGTTGGCTGCTGCCGTATCAATCGTCATCTCGCTAACGCTTGCAATAGACGGCAGTGCCTCGCCCCGAAAACCCAAAGTCCGAATGCGAAAAAGATCAGCAACATCCTTGATTTTACTGGTCGCATGCCGTCTGAGCGCAAGCGCAACTTCTGCACGCGCAATCCCTTCACCATTGTCAATAATTTCAATTGATTTGAGACCCGATTCTTCAATCTTAACCGTGATTTGCGTGGCTTTGGCATCAATTGCATTTTCTAGTAATTCTTTGACAACGCTTGCTGGACGTTCAATAACTTCCCCCGCTGCTATTTTATTGGCTAGATTTCCGTCTAATTCAATGATTTTTGACTGATTTTTTTGTTTCTTCATAGTTTTTATTATATCAAAAAAAGTACTTTAGCGCTTGAAATCTAGTATTTTAATATAAAGGGCATCTCTAAAAACTCAGATTCGCCCATTTTTGTTAGCTCATAAAATCGCTAACAAAAAAAATGTGCACCTGCGGTTACTCGGTGCATGAAAAAATTGCTAAAATTTCCGTAGTCGTCGTCAATCCTCCTTGACTTGCACCAGCAACCCTTCGTCGAATTTCCTAGTCTAAGAAAATTTTATCTAAAAATGAACAAAAGCAGTTTTTAGAGATGCCCTAAAATTTAAGACCTGTATTTCTTGCATAGTAAAATAAAAAATTTGTCTGAAATATACGACATTTCAGACAAGTTTTTTAATAGACTTCTCCCGAAATTAAATTTCGAAATTGATAATACCACAAATTAAGGACGCACGAAGTAAGTGCCTCTTTCTTCGATTACGATATTTCTGAGCCATACACTTAAAGGTTTTGATTTTAGCATT
>NZ_BLLI01000002.1 GCF_011170085.1 Pseudolactococcus hodotermopsidis
TAACTTGATAACACGATACTTTTCCAATTCATTCACAGTGAGTAATATCCTTTTCATAAGTATTAGTTTAACATTTGGGACATTTTATGTTTCGACCTACTTAGGACATTATCACTTTCGAATGATAAAAAATCAACAAATTTTAAAAAAACGATTGACATTTTCAGTTAATTGGTTTATAATACAAACTATCCGTTGCAAACGCTTTCAGATAGACATGAAAGCGCCTCAATATCTCAAAGGAGAATTAAATGAAAAGAAAAATGCTAACCTCTAGCCTCACAGTTTTATTACTGTTGGCGAGTTTGTTGCCACTTGTCTCGGTAATCACGACAAGTTCGGTTTTTGCGAAAGAAAACGAAAGCGTTTTCTTTGATTTGCAGACTGAACTAGCTGATTTGACAGATTTTGGTGACGGTACAGTTCATTTACAAAAAGCAGGCTCGCCGACCTTAACAATCGCTGGCGAAAAAGCTGACAAAGCGCTAACACTTTCTGATAGAGAAAATGATTGGTATGCTCTTGATTTAAAAGTCAACTCTTTTGACTTTGATTATAGTGCTGAATATCTTGTCACAATTCATGGTACCACGTCAGAAGCTGACAAATTAGTCAAAATTGGCGAGGCTGGCGGCAGCTATTCGGAGTTTGTACGGACAAATTCTGATACCAGCCAAAACTTTACTTTAGAAAAAACATTTACCAACACTGAGCTTAAAAACTTAGTGGACACTAATACTAATCTACGCATTCAAGCAGAAACTAATGTTGATTTCACGATAACTTCATTTATCATAACTGAGAAAAAGGTCGGCGCAACATTGCCACAAGCGCCTGAAACTGGTCTTTCAGCTGGCACGACAGTTCTCTATGACTTAGCAACAGATGCTACTTTACAAAATGCAACAGCAAACGACACCTACACACTTCCAGCAATTTTAGCAACTTCTAATCCTGTAACAATCAAAGTCGCAAGTTACAATGACAAAAATTCGCTTTTGGTCACAGATCGTAAACAAGATTGGTCTGGACTTGACATTAACAAAGAGCAATTCAAAGTTGATGGCAAATTTGTTGACGGCAACTATCAAATCAAAGTGACTGGTCACGCTGACACAAAGCAAGCCTTTCCAACCGATGCCAAAATCAAATTAGCCATGAATGCTGCACCTTGGACGACTTTTGATTGGGTTAATGTTAGTCAAGAATCGCCTGAATTTGCGCTTAACTACGACCTTGATTTGTCAGCGCAACAATTGGAAAATCTGGCTTATAGTTTCCGTATTCAAGGAGAAAATAATCCTGAAATTGATTTTTATATTGATGAATTGACCGTTTCAGTCACACAAGCAATTACTTACTCGTTCACATTTGACGAAACTGATAAAACAAATTTTGAAAGTCAATGGACAACTGGTGGTGCTAGTACGCTAAGCTGGGCAGATGATTTTGGTAATGGCGATAGCTATGCTTTGAAGGCCGTTCACAAACAAGCCGATTACAATCGTGTTAGCAGCTCTATCCGTTTCGTACCAGAAACACCATTGCCTGCTGGACAATATCGTGTCAAAGCTGATTTCTTCGTTCCCGCACAAGGTGCGATTGGCAAAGAAAGTGTCTTGAAAGGGGCAGCTGTTCTTGTCAATAATAACTCAAGTGTTTCGCCAGGCAAAATCCCAACTGAGGGTGTCGCTGGTGCTGAAACTTACCTCATGCCTGTCGGTGAATGGGTAACTTTGGAGGGTGTCACACAAGAAGGGTTTAATTCACCAGTTGAGGCGATTAACTTTGGTTTCTACACAAACGGTGCGCCAACTCATCCAGATGAATGGTACATTGACAATGTTGAAATCGAGCAAATTGGTGCAATCGAAATCGAAGAGTGGCCAGAAAAAGAATGGGATCTATCCCTCAAATCACTCAAAGAGGCTTATCAAAATTACTTCCCGATTGGTAATATCATGGAAGTTCGTGATTTGGAAGATGATTATAACACTGCTGAGATGTTCAAGCACCATTTCAACGTCATGACACCTGAAAATGCCATGAAACCTGATCAAATTTCCAAAGCCAAGGATCAGTACGACTTTACAGCTGCGGACAAATTAGTTGATTGGGCGCTAAATAACGGCATTGCCCTACATGCGCATACCTTGGTTTGGCATTCCCAATCAGCTGCTTGGCTAAACACCGGCGAGGCTGCCAACCGTGCAACTGCTAGCGAAAACATGAAAAATTATATCGAAACTGTTGCAGGACATTATAAAGGTCGTGCAACAACTTGGGACGTTGTCAATGAGGCTTTTGCCAATGCAGGCGAGGGCTTTGATGGTAGTGACTGGCGGACTGCCTTGCGTAAAGATTCACCGTGGTATATCGCTTATGCCAACAATAATACCAAATCTAGCAAGACACTAACAGAAGATCCGTCCGACTATATCTACGATGCCTATGTGCTTGCTCGAAAAACTGACCCTAACGCCATTCTTTATTACAATGATTATAATGAAGAAATTCCAGCCAAACGTGATGCGATTGCCCTCATGGTCATGGCGCTCAATCAACGTTGGCTCACTGATGATAATTATGACGGTCGCCTTTTGATTGAGGGGATTGGCATGCAATCTCATTACTGGGGAGATTCCTTTGATGCGTTTCTAGTTGATGAAGCGCTTGCGACTTTTGTTGCAACAGGTGCTAAAGTCAGCATTTCCGAAGTTGATATGCCAGTAGGTGCTTGGAATAATCAGCACAATGGCAAAAAACTAACAAAAGAAGAAGAAACACAACAAGCCGTCAACTACGCAAAACTCTTTGCCCTTTACAAAAAATACGCCAAATTTATCGGCCGTGTTACCATTTGGGGAAAAGGGGATGACCAGTCATGGCGTGCAAGCGGTATGCCACTTCTCTTTGATAATAGTTTTACTGCCAAAGAGGCTTACTACGCTGTCTTAGAACCTGAAAAATATTTAGCTGAACACGCTGATATTGCAGGAGATATGCCAAGTTTTTCTCCAGTTGGCACATCTGATACTGAACCAACAGAAGAACCCAAAAAAGACATACCAAATGTGACACCATCAGATAATTCTAAAGATAAACCTAAAGAGACTCCCAAAGATAAACCAAATAAAATACTACCAAATACAGGTGAAATCATCAGTCAAATCAGCCTATTATTAGGTATAACAATGACATGCGTCATTCTTAGAAAATTAAAAATGACTAAAAAATAGTTAAAATCTCTATGAAATCAATATTTCATAGAGATTTTTAATGCAACAATTCTGTATAAAAAGAAATAGCTGATAAAACATACAAAGGTGCTGTTTCCGCACGCATGATACGTGGTCCTAAACCGATTTTCGTAGCACCAAGTGCTGTCAACTGCTCAATTTCTTGGGGAGAAATCCCACCTTCTGGACCGAAAATCACGAGAATTTTCTGTCCTTTTTCTAATTCTGATAATTTTTTAGCAAATGCTGCTGTTTCGCCACTTTTAGCTGCTGCTTCATAAGCAACTAGAATTTGGTCATATCTAGCAAATTGGTCAGTTAGTTCTTGTAAATTTGCCAAAATCTTAACAGTTGGTATCAAGAGACGTTTGGACTGCTCCGCAGCACCTTTGGCAATTTTCTCTAAGCGCGCCGTTTTCTTGATAATTTTCTTAGCATCAAATTTTGTGACCGACCATTTCGCAGGAAAAGCTAAGATGGCATACACGCCCAATTCTGTGGCTTTTTGTGTGATAAATTCCAACTTATCCGACTTTGGCAGACCGACTGCTATCGTCACGTCTAGGGGCAATTCTACTGACTTTTCGACAAATTCTAACACTGTTAAAGTGGCAAGGTCTACATTGACAGTAGCCAAAACAAGCGTTTGGTCACTAAAAACGATCTGAACTTTTTCGTCAAGTTTAGCACGCATAACCGTGAACAAGTGGTGTGTGTCATCCTTTTCAAGCGTGATAACCATACCGATTTCTGGCGCTACCTGATTTAAAAAATATTGTTGCATTTTATCCTCCGACAAGGCTTGTGTCAGTCGCCGCTTTTTGCAAAATCACGCAATGCCACTCGCCTTGCTGCATTTGTGTCGTGAGTGCAAAGCCAGTTCTTGCGCATTTTTCCAAAATCATCGCGCTCTTGCTGTCAATAATACCGCTCATAATGAGAAAACCACCGTCATTTAGCAAAGTATAAGCATCATCAATCACATTCATAAGAATATCAGCAAGAATATTTGCCACAATAACATCTGACTTTATCGCAACATTTTTTAGCAAATCGCCAGCTTTTACGGTAATATTTGTCATATTTGGATTGAGCTGAATATTTTCACAAGCAACTTTGACCGCTACATCATCAAGGTCAAAGGCGTGAATCTCGCAAGCGCCGAGAAGATTGGCAGCAATTGAGAGAACGCCTGAACCTGTCCCGACATCTAGCAAAGTTTCGCCACCACGCAAAGTCTGCGCCAAAGCAAAAAGTGACAACTTAGTCGTCGGATGTGTACCAGTTCCAAAAGCCATCCCTGGGTCAAGTCGGATAATCTTCTCGTCACGCGACACAGGCACATAGTCTGTCCAAGACGGTACAATAGTCAAATCGTGCGAAATTCGAGTCGGTAGAAAATACTGCTTCCAATTATCCGACCAATCATTCTCCGCCAAACTTTGTGTCGACACCGTGAAATCGGCAATGTTCAAGCCAAAATCTGCCAAAGTCAAAATCTGTGCCTTAACACTTTCAGCAATCTCAACAATCGCTAGATTTTCAGGATAATAAGCCTTAACGACAACTGTGTCAAGCTGCGCAATTTCAGGCAAAATCTCGCCAAATTTGTCAATATTATCCAAATAATCTTGCGTATCCTCAATCGCCACACCTTGCGCACCTGCCTCAATCAAGATATTGCTGACCGCTTCTTGTGTTTCACGTGAAACCTTGATCGCTAATTCATTCCAGTTATTCATCTATTTCTCATTTCTGTTTGTTCGCTATTAACATTATATCCAAAAAAGCGATGGCTCGCTTTTCAGAAAATTTTTCATCGCAATAAATCGCCTAAACACTTAGTTCAATGGCGGGAAACCTTTTTCTGCCATATAAGTTTGGAAATCTTGCCCCGCATTTTGTGCCTCTAAAATATAGTTGTTAATATCGGCATTTGAGAAATTGCCATCGTTAATATTGATGTCGCGCAAGGCTTGGCGTGCCTCCTCAACAGTCATGATTTCTGCTGCTACGCTTGATTGTTCTAACCATTTACTTTCTTCAGCTGCCCCATGTTCATCAGCTGGTTCTGATTCTGAATTTTCTGAGCTACTCGCTGATTCTTTCGACGAAACGACTTGTGATGATGACTTTGAAACTGATTTTGTTACTTTGCTTTTAGATGATACTGACGGTTTTGTCTCCGATTTTTTGTTGCCACAAGCTGTGATTGCCATAATTGCAACCAAGACAACTGATAAGATGCCGATTACTTTTTTCATTTTTTCCTCTTTTTCATTCTAATAACGTGGATATGCGAAAAATTCCGTTTCCTGCACTGTTACCAACCCCTTTTCAAAACTTTCCATATCAAATGTTCCTGAAAATTCAACATCATCAGAATTTAGAAAATCAATCAAAGCATCCAATTCATTATCAGCCGTTTCCTGTAAAAAGCTGACAAAATAACTGATAAATTCTTTCGATAAGCCTTTTTTCGGCTCATATGGCAAACTCGCCAAATAATCATCTGCTACGATTTTTGATTTGAGTGGATTATAAAAAACAACCGCATCTTCAAATGAAATATTGTCGCTTGAGGCTTCAGCATCATTTTCCGTATCAGTCACAGCCACACCTGGGTTTTCGGCATCAAGCAGATAAAAAATCTCAATCGCGTGATTTTTCTTGTCCCAGTTAATCTCATAGTCATAAGTGAAATTTTCTAACAATTCCTCGTCTAACCTATCTAAAAAGCCATATCTTGACATCTTTTGTCCTTTCCTAAATAAAGTGCTATAATAACATTATAGCACACTTTAGGAGCATATCTTAATATGAGAGCAAATTTGGCGCGGCGTTTGCGACCGCGGACAATTGATGAGATTATCGGCCAGCGCCATTTGGTCAGCGAGGGCAAGATTATTCGGCGCATGGTTGAGACAAAACTACTCAGCTCAATGATTCTTTATGGTCCACCAGGTATCGGGAAAACATCAATTGCTTCTGCGATTGCTGGCACTGCCGATATGGCTTTTCGGACTTTCAATGCAACTGCCGACAAAAAAACGAAGTTGCAAGAAATTGCCGAAGAAGCCAAGTTTTCTGGTCAGCTTGTCCTGCTTTTAGATGAAATTCATCGTTTGGACAAACCCAAGCAAGATTTTCTTTTACCGTTATTAGAAAACGGTGAGATTATTTTAATCGGCGCAACAACTGAAAATCCTTATTTTAGCGTCGTACCTGCCATTAGAAGTCGGGTTCAGATTTTTGAGCTTAAACCTTTGACACCTGATGATATTGCGATTGCAATCGAACGCGCTATTTCTGATTCGGGACGTGGCTTTGATTTTGAAGTCAAACTTGACGAGGATGCCAAAGAATTTCTGATTCATTCGACAAATGGTGATGTGCGCTCGGCGCTAAACTCTTTAGAATTAGCTGTTTTATCTAGCTTTGAACACCACGTGACCCTATCTGATATGGCAAATTCCTTGCAAAAATCGGCAGCGACTTTTGACAAAGATGGCGATGCGCATTATGACTTATTATCGGCGCTCCAAAAATCAATTCGAGGGTCGGATGTCAATGCTAGTTTACATTATGCGGGTCGCCTAATTGAGGGTGGCGACTTGCAAAGTTTGGCGCGACGACTGACAGTAATTGCTTACGAGGACATCGGTCTTGCTAATCCCGATGCAGCAGTTCGGACCGTAACCGCCGTAACAGCAGCCGAACGTCTCGGTTTTCCTGAGGCACGTATTCCTTTGGCAAATGTTGTTGTCGAGTTGGCACTATCTCCTAAGTCCAATGCCGCACATTCGGCACTTGATATGGCGATAGCTGACTTGCATCAGCATGGCGCTTTGGAAATGCCTGCTCATTTACAAGACGGACATTATATAGGCGCTAAAGCACTAGGACGCGCAATCAATTATCAATATCCACATGATTTTCCAGATCACTGGGTTAATCAGCAATATTTACCAGACAAACTCAAAAATGTTCAATATTTCCACTCCGACGGTTTGGGCAAATATGAGCGCGCACTACAAATGCGTTTGGATGAAATCAACAAAAAGAAGGGGGGCAAATGATGAGTAATCTTTTAATTGCTAAAAAACGCTATATCGCCACTGAAACAACGTTTTCTACTGCGACACAAATGCTTGAAAGCGCCATGAGACGTTTTGATGAATCAAAAAAAAATCAGGAAATCTGCCGTTTATATTTTGAAACGGAAACTTTGCGTTATTCCCAAGCGATTCAAATTTACAATCACTTAACAATGCAAAAAAATACACCTACTCATGTTTCAACTGCTGCACAACATGAGCTTGACATGGCAAAACAACATTATCAATCAGCCAAGCAAGCTTTTGAGACAGCGCAAAAAACAGGACACACGATTTTCAATGAAACGACCAAAGCACAGACTTACTATGACCAAACAAAACGTGAGTATGACTATGCGAAAAAAGCCTACAATCAACTTTTAGCTGAACGTCATGCCGATAATCAGACTGACGTTTTTGAGACATATGACGAAAACGTCAACTTGGAAAACACTAACGCAAAACTTTCTTCCTTGCTATCACTTCTTGGCAAACCGAAAATTTCAGCTGAACAAGCTGTTGAACATGTAGCAGATCAAGCAATAGTTCCAATGCAATTTGCGCAAGCTGTCGCTGTTGCTGAAATTGAGAGAGAAGTTAAGATTCCTGAGAATGTTCAAATAGCTGAAACACAAGCTATTCCTGAAACAAGCAAGTTGACAGAACTTCAAGTCACTTTTGATGATACAGCCGAAAGTCTTGGTAATCTCGAAACTAGCAAGACGGCAACAAAAACAGATAAAAAACCTGAGTTACGCACAACACCTAATGTGATTGGTCACATTTCTTGGGGGTTCAGCGCAAGTCACTAAGAAATAGAAAAGAGTTTTTATGACAAGAGATGAATTAGAAAAACGGATTCGTCAAGATTTAAATTTGCCACATTTCAAAGCACAGATTGACGAAAATCGTGACTATACAGAAGACGATTACCAAGATTTCAAACGCAATTTGGTCAACTATTACAAGGCATATGTGCAAGATATTGACACTGATTTCCAAGGTGGCTTGCCACGTCGTTAATTACATAAAAAGAGTTTTGACTCTTTTTTTATTTTTTGAAAAAATGCTTGACATGAGCATTTTATTTCGTTATAATTAATTTATCAAAAACATATGCTCAAAACGAGCTTTTAAGGAAACCTAAACATGCCAACATTTTCAAGCAAAAAAGAAGAGAGACATCACTACGAACACCATGCGACAGAAAAAGAATTTCTTGCTTGGTACGCCAACCAAGAGCTAAAAACCTACGAAACACCGAGTGTCACGGTTGATAACGTCATCTTTGCCTACAATCCTGACACCAACCGCGTCAATCTGCTCCTGATTCAGCGCAAGGCGCACCCTTATCTGCATCATTGGGCGCTACCTGGCGGTTTTCTCAATAAAAACGAGGACACAACGCAAGCTGCTATTCGCGAGGTTTTTGAGGAAACACAGGTCAAGGTTGACCACCAGTTTGTTGATCAGCTTTGCACTGTTGCAACACCCAACCGCGACCCGCGCAGTTGGATTGTTACTGTCGCTCATCTCGTTTACCTGCCGACGCTGCCACAAGCTACCGCTGGTGATGATGCGGCAAATGCTAAATGGTTTGATTTCAGCGTTGATTCACAAACGAATCAAATTCATATCTCAGATATACCTGATAGCCAAATCGCTTTTGATCACCTAGAGATTTTAAATACAGCAGTCAAGCGGATTCAAGGCAGATTTGATTACAAACCTGAATTTCTGAACGTATTACCTGAATTTTTCACACTCAAACAAGTTCGCAACCTTTACGAACAATTCAAAGGTAGCACAGAAATTAGTCTCAAACATTACAATCTCAAGCGCAATCATGCTGAATATTTGGAACAAACCGATGCAGTTGTCCAAGGGGAACGTGGGAAACCACAGCGATTATTTAAACTAACATCACGACATTTGTAACATATAGAACGCCTGAAATGGCGTTACTATTATCATTTTAAAATGCTCAAATTGAGCTTATATAGAAAAGAAGGACATATCATGACAAAACAAAACCCAATTCTCAACACCGATGCTTACAAAATGACCCACCATTTGGCTTATCCCGACGGTTTGAGCAAGCTTTATTCTTATGCTGAACCGCGCAAAGGCGGACGTTTTGAGACTGTCAGTTTTTTTGGCTTGCAAATGCTCATTCATGACCATTTTCTCATGCCGATTACAACTGAGATGATTGATGAAGCTGAAAAAACAGCTGAATTAACTTTTGGCACGACCGATTATTTCAATCGTCAAGTTTGGGAGAAAGTGCGTGATTTGGGCTATTGGCCAATTAAAATCAAAGCACTTCCTGAAGGCATGGAAGTTCCCGTTGGCAATGCGTTATTCACAATTGAAAGTACCGAACCTTGGTTTGCAACCACACTTAATTCCCTTGAAACGCTTCTCATGCAAGTCTGGTATCCGACAACGATTGCGACAAATAGTCTGTACATCAAGCGGGATTTGCAACCATTTTATGAGCAAACAGGGCATATTGAGAACCTCCCTTGGGCGGTCAATGATTTCGGCTTACGTGGTGTAACAAGTCTACAAGCGGGCGAACGCAGTGGCGCAGCTCATCTGCTACATTTCCGCGGTTCAGATAATATGGCAGCAACACATGCGATTGCTGAAATTTATGGTTTGGCGGGTCGTGGCATGTCAGTTTGGGCGACGGAACATTCGGTTGCAACAAGTTATGGTGCGGGTCAAGGCGAGTATGATTATCTCAATGCACAGCTTGAGCGCTCTGATGAAAACACGACGATTTCGATTGTCATTGATTCTTATGACACTTACAATTTCATTGACACCGTTATTGCTTCGCCTGAGATTAAGGCAAAAATTCAGGCACGAGCTGGACGGATTGTCTTTCGTCCTGATTCTGGCGATGCGATTGAGATGCCGATGGCTGTGATTGAACATCTTGACAACGTTTTCGGGCATACATTGAACACCAAAGGCTACAAGGTTTTAAACGATAACATCGGCGTGATTCAAGGCGACGGCATGAAACGTGAGACAATTGCAGCACTTTATAGCCGTGTAACTGAGGCTGGTTGGTCAGCGGATAATATCATCGTTGGTTCTGGCGGCGGGCTACTTCAGGAAAGTTTTAACCGCGATACACAGCGTTTTGCAATCAAGGCATCCTACGCTGAAAGAGCTGATGGCACAACTTACAGCATGCAAAAAAATCCTAAAACGGACAGCAGTAAAGCAAGTAAGGCGGGCTTACTGAAAGTTGTCACGCATAACGGCAAAATTAAAACGATTTGCTCGCAAGCAAGTGATGATGGCGAAAGTGATGATCTTATGCGTCTTGTTTATGACAATGGTGCTTATTATCCTGAAAATTTTGAGGTAATTGTCACACGAGCTGAAACATTTTAAGTCAAAAAATAGAAAACTTGCATGAAATCAATGGCTGACTTCATGCAAGTTTTTAATGTAACTTTCCAAAAACGTAATCTACCGCCTGACCCAAAGTCAAGATAGTTTCAGCATCTTCATCTGAAATTTCAATGCCAAATTCGTCCTCAAGTGCCAAGGTAAATTCCATCAAACTGATAGAATCTGCGCCCAAATCGGAAACGATATTGGTAGCAAGTGTTACATTATCAGCCTCAAGTGTCATCGTTTCGACTAAATTATTTTTGATTTTGATGAAAAGTTCGTCTTTGGTGATAGTCATTGATTTTCCTCCCGATAATGTGTCTTCAAACTAGTAACAACCTCAGTTTCCAGCATTTTACGGGTTTGTTTGATTGTTGCTAAAATCGCATCAGCATTTGACGAACCATGACTTTTGACGACTGGCGCTTTAAGACCAAAAAGAACCGCACCGCCAGCTTTTTCATAGTCTAAGGCATCTTTTAAATGATACAAAGATTTTTTCATCAAAACAGCACCGATTTTCGACCTGATACCACCAGTGTTGATTGACATTTTCAGTTGTTTCATCAAATTTTCGGCAGTGCCTTCGATTGATTTGAGTACGGCATTACCAGTGAAACCGTCAGCCACAACGACATCTGCGACACCACTCAGCAAATCACGCGCCTCGACATTACCGATAAAGTTCAAATTTTTGTCCGCAGCGATCAACTCATAAGCCTCTTTTTGTAATGGCGCACCTTTGCCAACCTCAGAACCATTGTTCAAAAGTCCAACACGTGGCTTTTTGATACCTCTGACCTCTTCAGCATAAAAACTACCTATAACAGCGTAATTATGCAGATGACGAGCAGTGTTCTCAGCATTTGCGCCAAGATCCAACATATCAAATCCCTTACCATCCAAAGTCGGTAGCGTTGACATGAGCCCAGGGCGCTCAATTTGCTTAATCCGACCAACAACAAAAATCCCGCTAGCCAGTAGCGCGCCAGTGTTACCAGCAGAAATCATCGCATCAACCGTACCATCTTTGACAGCATTCGCCGCCATAACCATGCTTGACGTTTTCTTTTGACGTATCGCTCTGACAGGGTCAGTCTCACCAGAATCAATCTTTTCAGTCGTGTGAACAATAATAAGGTTGTGGTTTTCTTCTGGAAAATAAGGGCGAATTTTCGTCTCATCACCGAATAAGGTAAATTGAATATCCGGAAACTGTTCTAGCCCCATTTTGACAGCTTCGACAACAGACTGTGGCGCAAAATCGCCACCCATAGCATCAATTGCTAATCTCTTTTTCATTCTTTTCATTCTAATAATATACCATATTTTGCAGTTTTTTTCAATTATATGACAAGTATGACGGTTTGTAATCTTTTTCACAAGAGAATGACACTAAAATAACTAATTATTTCAATCATTTTTGATAAAAATTTCCGTCATCTTCCCTCGAATCAGTAAGTTAAATCTCAGCGATTTGATGGCTTTCGGCAAATGATTGCTTGTTTTGATTTGTCCGTTTTCAAGTTGCAGACCAGCAAAACCATAAATCAAGCCAAGCCATGAGCCACCCATATTAGCGGCATGAATACCGTGACTGGCATTGCCTTGCCGATCATCCAAATCCATCGTCGCAGCAGCTTTGAAAAAGTCATAAGCCTGTTCATTGCGATCAATCTTACTTGCAACGACACCATAAACTGCACGGGAAAGCGAGCTATCATGCGTTGTCAATGGTTCATAGAAATCGTAATCACGCGCAATTTGTTCTTTCGATTCTGAAAATAACATGTGAGCTAAAATTGTATCCGCCTGTTTTAAAACTTGATGTTTATAGATTTTCATCGGATGATAATGCAACAAAAGCGGATAGTTTTCAGTCGGTGTTTTGTCAAATTCCCACGGTTCTTTATCAAGAAAACTATCGTCTTGTTGGGTAAGTTGGCGTTTTTCATCATAGCCAAAATACATCTTGTTTGCTGCGGTTGACCATTTTAACGCCTCATCCAAATTCTCATCAAATCTGACAGCAAGTTTGGCAGCATAATAAAAGGTATTTTGCACCATTTTATTGGTATAAAAATTATTATTGACAAGCGCTGTGTATTCATCTGGCCCTGTCACTTCGTGAATCTCAAAGCCACGCGCACTCATAAAGCCATAGCTCATCCAAAATCTCGCGATTTCATAGATAACCTTGCGATTTTTAGCAATGAAATCAGCGTCCCCAGTCACATTATCATAAAGCTCAAAAGCATAGGCAATGTCAGCGTTAATATGCAGTTGCGCCGTGCCAGCGGGATAGTAGGCAGACGTTTCCTCTCCGTTAATCGTGCGCCAAGCAAAGAGCGCGCCCGCAAACTCAAGTTCAGCCGCCCGTTTCTGCGCTTGGGGCAAAATGTTAGCGCGAAAAGTCAGCAAAGACTTAGCAATCTCAGGCTGCGTGTAGATAAAAAACGGCAACAGATACATCTCCGTATCCCAAAAATAATGCCCCTCGTAACCCTCGCCAGTCAAACCTTTCGCCGCAAAATTCGTGTGACCATCACGCCCAGCCGAGTTAAACAAGTGATAGAGATTGAACCGAATCCCTTTTTGGAGCTTATCATCGCCTACGATTTCAATATCAGAACTCGCCCAAAAGTCTTTGAAAATGGCGGTTTGTTGCATTTTTAAGGTGTCATATGTCACATCGGAAAAATCATTTAGCCGTGATAAGTGATAAAGTTGCGTGAACGTGAAAGTCTGACTTTCCGCCAACGATAACGTCTCATCAAAATCATCAAATTTAACAAAAAGGTCAAGCTGACTATTTTTCGTCCGATAACGATTGCCAGAAATCTGCAAATCTGCACTAGATTCCTTCAAGCGTGGATCAAATTCACTAATGCCCTCAGGCTTGATATGCCTCGCTTTCTTGCCAATTTTGACAGCACCCGAAAAATTCAGCGCTGTTACTGAAATTTTCTGCGCATAAACCGCACGATTGGCATGACTTGCCAAACTCTCCAAATCAATCTGAATTTTCTTGCCCGACTTTGTCGCATAACGATAAGATTCTGATAAAATACCAGTTGCCATCTCTAAACGCAAGTCTTGCTCAAGCAAGCTAAACTCACTTTCACCGTCAATCGCAATTTCAATCGTCCGCAAGTCAAACAACTTGACCATGGTCTGATGATTTTTGGCATAACCATAAGCATTTTCGCCATAAACAATCTCGTGACTTTCATAAAAACCATTGATAAAACTACCAGGACTACTCTCAGTAGACGGTATCGGCAAACTCGCCCGCACACCTAAAATACCATTTGCCTGTGCAAACAAAGTCTCAATATTTTGCGCTGACGTATTGCCCAAATCAGCTAAAGTTAATGTAAAATCGGTCATCTAAAATCTCCTTATCTGAACTTCAAGCTAACTTTCTAGGAAAGTTTGCGACTATGGCGCACCGCTTTTCAGTATCATAATATATAAGGGCATCTCTAAAAACTCAGATTTCCCAAATTTTGCGTCAATCCTCCTAGCCTTGCACCAGCAAGCCGTCGTCGAATTTTCTTGCGGTTAAAAAATCTATCTAAAATTTGGAAAAAGCAGTTTTTAGAGATGCCCATAACCAGAAAAAAAGGCTGGAACAAAAGTCGAAAATTAGCAGAATTTAGCTAACTATAAAATAGATAAACCGCATAAAATCAACGTTTTCAAAAAACGAATTTTATGCAGTTCTTCTATTTTTGAAACTTTTGTCCCAACCTCATTTCCTTACTTTTCACCATCCATCCGAACACCTTGTAAGAAATATTTATTAAACAAGATATACAAGATGATAATCGGTACAATCGAAATAATACTCGCTGGCATAATCTGATCCCAACGTTGCCCCGCATTTTGCGACTTAAAGGTCTGCAAACCAAGGGTCAGCGTATATTTTGACGGCGTTGTCATGTAAAGCATCGGTTTCAAGAACTCATTCCAAAAGCCCATAAAGACAAAGACAGCTTGCGTGGAAATGCTCGGCTTAGCCAATGGCATAACAATCCTGAAAAAAGTCGCTGTCTTAGACAAACCATCAATCGTCGCCGCCTCCTCAACATCTTTAGGAAAACTAAGGAAAAACTGGCGCATCATAAAGATATTGCCAAGGTTAATGGCAGCAGGCAAGATAAGTGCGGTAAAAGTATCTTTCATGCCAAGGCTTGAAATAATCAGGTAATTAGGAATCAGCAGAACTTGTCCAGGCACCATCATCAACGCCAACATCGCCCAGTAAATCCGATTGCGCCCAGGATAATTAATCCGAGCCAGTGAATAACCCGCCATAGTATTCAAAAACAGATTAATCGCTGTACCAACAATTGACACAATCACCGAATTGACAAACCAATGTGTGAAATTGTCACTGCGCCCTAAAATATAGGCATAATTTGCTAGCGTAAATTTCCCGCCAAAGATATTCATGCCACCCGACACGATTTCTTTCAAAGGCTTAAAACTCGCCGCCACCGCCCAAATGAAAGGATAAAATGTAATCATCGCATAGCCAATCAAAATCACATAAAGCAACACTTTGAGCGCAAGTTGTGTTTTCGTTTTTTTCATCCTATTTTCCTCCATTTAATTTTTCAGCAATTCGACTGACAATGAAGATGATAATCGCAAGGACAACCGCAAGCGCTGCAGCAAAGCCCATTGTCGGCATTTGTCCAAAAGCGTTTTGATAAATCAGCAAGCTCAAAGTCAAGGTTGAATTGTTCGGCCCACCGCTACCATTACTGAAAATGTAGGCTTGGTCAAACATCTGAAAAGTCCCGATAATTCCCGTCAAAATCACATAAGTCGTAATCGGTCGCAGATAAGGAATCGTAATAAAACGCAATTTCTCAAAAGCGTTAGCGCCGTCGATCTCCGCTGCCTCATAAAGCGAATGCGGCAAATCAACTAATGACGCCAGATAAATTGTCATAAAATAAGGCACAGTTGACCAGATATTCATCGCCATGATGACTTTCAGAGCATATTGTGGTTCTTGCAGAAAGTTAATCGGCGACTGATACAGCCCCAAACCAATCAGAAAATCGTTAATCGGGCCATTGATATTGAACAAAAACATGAAAATAATCGTCAAGGCGCTTGAGCTAGTCAAGGTCGGCAAGAAATAAATCAGACGAAAAGCCTTTTTCCCCTTGACATCACGGCTAGCAAGGACGTATGCCATAACAAGCGAGATAATCGTCTGAAGTGGCACAACAAACAAGGCAAACAAAGCCGTATTTTTCAGCGCAATCAAACTGCGTGGATCCTTGAAAATATTAAGATAATTGCTAAAATTATTCCAAGTATATTTGCCTGTGAATAAATCAACTTTATTAAATGACAGATAAATGGCAAATAAAACTGAAATAACTGAGAATACGAGTAAAACCAATATTGCTGGCGCAATAAAAGCGTAACCTTGCAACATCTCATTTAACTCGCGTTTTGATTTTTTGACTTTTGTAGCCATATACTCCTCCTTGAGAATGGATTGGGACCGCCCAAATTTTTGTTAGAACAGATAAGGGAGTCGAACCCTTATCTGCTTGTCAGACAAATGCTCAT
The DNA here is from genome assembly GCF_011170085.1 of Pseudolactococcus hodotermopsidis. Taxonomy (GTDB): domain Bacteria; phylum Bacillota; class Bacilli; order Lactobacillales; family Streptococcaceae; genus Pseudolactococcus; species Pseudolactococcus hodotermopsidis. The sequence continues at coordinate 16,352 of NZ_BLLI01000002.1, forward strand.
AGCGAGCATTACATCAAGTCGTTAAAGCTCAACGCGAGCATTTAAACTCATTAAAGCCAATTTTACCTTTATTCCGCCTTATCAATATCATCTTGCGCTTGTTTATCAGCTTTCTTCATTGCATCTTCAAGTGATGATTTCCCGTCCACAACTTCTGGCCAGTAGTTCATATAAGCGTTGTTAATCGTTGTCAAGCTCACGCCTTTTTGCCAAACAGTTGAGTAATCAACAGCTGCTAAGTGAATCTTAAGGTCTTCGTTTTTGTTAATGTCAGCCGTACTTGCCACATCTTCACGCGTTGGCAGTGTGCCAGTTCCATTGACCCACTGAGTCATGCCCGCAACGCCTGTCGCATACTTAATCCAAGCATCAGCGAGCGCCGAATTTTTCGTGCCAGCGTACTTGCCCCAACCAACTGAGAACATCATGCCGCCCTCTTCGCCCTTGTAAGTCTCCATTGGCGAAACAGAAAAGTTGATGTCTGAAAATTCAGTTTTCAGCGTTTGATAAACCCAGTTCCCCTCGTCCATCATGGCAATTTTGCCAGTACCAAAAGCCTCACCATTCCAGCCAGCACCGATTTCTTGTGGCGTAACAACGGCTTTAGTGTCGACCAATTTTTTAAGAATTGACAAATTGTCAACAACTTTTTTATTGGCAAGATTTGGTGTCCCATCGTCCTTGATTGGCTCAGCACCATCACGCGCTGCCAAGTGATAAGAACGAGAAAGTTCGGCCGTGTAGCTCATCGCCTTAACCTTATCTTTGCCATATTTGGCATCCAATTTAGCTTGGAAATCTGGCAACCAAGCCACTAATTCTTCATAAGAAGTTGGCACAGATTCGGGGTCAACACCGACCTCTTCAAAAATACCAGTGTTTTTATACAAAGCCAAAGTTGAAAAATCTTTTGGAATCGCATACAATTTATCGCCGTCTGAAAATGCTTTCGTCAGATTGTCATAATAAGCACTGGCATCAAACTCCCCCTTGTCAAGCTCCGCAAGCGCACCTTTGCTTGCCAAAAACGGATAGTAAGACGAATCCACATAAAAGGCATCTGGCGCCGTTTTACCAATCAAATCCGTCTGAATCTGCGTATTGTAATCCGTGTACGTTTTAAGGTCAACTTTCGCCCCTGTTTCCTTTTCAAAGCCAGCAATAACTTCTTTGAGCGATTTTTCCTCAGACTCATTGCCGCCCCAAACGCCAAGTTTCAGCGTTTTACCCTTGAAATCTGTGTCATCTGAACCAGCTGCATCATCTTTCTTACCACCACATGCGACAAGCGAAAGACCCGCCACCGCAACAGCACCAAAAGTTAAAACTTTTTTCCAATTTTTCATGATTTTCCTCCTAGAGAAAGTGTCAATTTATTTTGTAAAACATAGTTACCATTATTTGATATAAACGAAACATCACACCCATTATCAGCCTTCGACAAGACAAAACTGTCGTGCGTGACCGTGACCGTAATCGCCTGACCTTGATAATCAAACCCATAAGTCAAACGCGTCCAAGCCTCTGGCAAATGTGGCTCAATCCGCAGTTTACCGTCAATCATCCGCACACCGCCATAACCAAAGACCGTCATCTGCCAAATGCCACCAAGGCTCGCCGCATGAATCCCGTCATCAGACGACTTCATAAAACCGCCCATGTCGATATGACGCGCTTTTTTGAAAAATTCGTAAGATTCCGCAACCTTGCCCAAATCAGCCGACAAAATCGCATGCGTTGACAGGCTCAGCGAGCTATCATGGGTCGTTTTCGGCTCATAATACTCAAAATTTTTGAGTTTCAACTCGCGGTCAAACAACCCCTCAAACAAGAACATCAGCAATAAAACATCAGCCTGTTTGGTAATCTGCATCTCATTAACTTGTTCCAGATTATAATCATGGAACAAGCCGTCAACGCCGTCTTTCGCCTTGTATTTGGTCAAATCTATGATTTTTTTGCTCAGATAAGTGTCGTCTTGCGGGATAATACCGTCTGCAGTTGGCTGCGGCAAGAAAATCTTGTCTAATTTGTCAGCCAAATCTGGCAAAACTGTTGTCAAATCTAATTTGTCATCTAATCGTGCAAAAATTTCTGGTTCATTTTCACGTAATTCCGCCGCCAATTCAAGCGCGTATTTGACATTCCAATGCGCCGTGTAGTTGGTATAAGCGTTGTTGTTGACATGTTCCTTGTACTCATCAGCACCGATAACATCATTGATTTCATAGCAGTCCTTGTCAGCGTTATATTCCAAGCGACTGCCCCAGAATTTCGCAGTATCAAACAAAATCTCGTAAGCCTTTTCCTGCGTAAACTCAAGGTCGCCCGTCACATCAATGTACTGCTTGACCCCAAAAACAACGTCACTTGTGATATGCTGCTCAATAAAGCCCGACCAGATTTTCGTTGATTGCCCGGTCACAATGTCGGCAGCACCCCAAACAGGTGTGACTTCGCCATCGGTAGGATTGGCAGCCTCCCACGGATATTGCGCGCCAAGATAACCATTTTCAGCTGCCTTTTTATGCGCACCGTCAAGCCCAAGATAACGATAAGTAACTAAACTTTTGGCAATTTCGGGATGCGTAAAATTGAAATATGGCAACATGAACACTTCCGTATCCCAAAAAGTATGCCCCTTGTAACCCTCGCCACTCATACCTTTCGCACCGATATTCATATGCGGGTCATGCGCAGGTGTCATCACATGCAGATGATACTTGGCAAATCGAATCGCCAACTGGTCATGAAAATCTTGTGATTCAATCACAATCGGATGTTTCGCCCAAATTTCCGCCCATTTCTCAGCTGATTCTGCTAACAATTCGTCAAATGACAGCGCGTCGATGCCTTTCATTTCAGCAATCGAAAGCTCACGCAAACTCGCCACATCATGATTATCAGTATCATTATCAATGGAAGTGCGAACGCTCATGCGTTTTTCGATAACAGCGCTTTCATTTGGCGCAATCTCGAAGAAATAATTCATGAAAATCTGACGACGCCCCATTTCGATCCGAGCGGTAAGATTTTCAGCTGTCACCTTATGTGCCAAAGTAAAGACAAAATCAATCTTACTTTCAATCGTTTGTGGCATCATTTGTAAGAATTTGCCATCAACCAAGCCTTTTTCGCCCTCATTGAAATGCTGACTACCCGAATTGGTCACTTGCCCATTGACACCTGAACGAACTTGCACACTGACTTTTTCAGCTGACAAATTCTCAATCTCTACCAGATTTGACAGGTAATGCCGACGTGCCATGGAAATGAATCGACGGAATTTAAATTTTAGCTTAATCGTCTTAAATTCCCAGACAAAATCACGAGTCAGCTCACCATTTTTCAGATTCAAACGCTTACTAAACCCTGTAACAGCTCCCTTTTCAAGCGTAAAATGCTCGCCATTGACAATAACATCCAACCACCAAATATCTGGAATATTTGGCAACTCAGACACTTCATTTTCATCAAATTTGTTGAACGTCCCAGCAACAAACGTGTCACGGCGCTCGCCAACATAAGCCTCCTCAGTCGCGCTCCGAGAGCCAATATAGCCATTCCCAAGCGCCATAATACTCTCAGTTTTCCCCAGATAACGACTGTCAAACCCTACTTCTTCAATCTGCCAAAGATTTTCCTTGGCGTAGTTCATTTTTGTCACAATAATCTCCTATTTTTCTTATAATCTTCCCAAACTTCTTGCAAATAAGCAAACGTCAACTGGCTCGTCTCATTGACCAAGGCAATATCGTCGCCCAGAACCTCGTGACTGCCGACACCGATTGGCACGGCGTACGCTGATTTAATCGCTGCAATCCCCGAATAAGCATCTTCGATTCCGATAGTTTGTGTCACATCAACACCGACACCCTCGGCAGCAGCGATGAAAATATCTGGTGCTGGTTTATTTTCGGCAACTTTTGCGGGGTCGGCAATCGCATCAAAATAATCGGTCAAGTTCATCTGTTTCAGTAAAAATGGACCATTTTTTGAGGCTGAGGCAAGCGCAATTTTCACGTCATTTTCACGCAAATCTTGCAAAAGTTGCAAAATGCCAGGATAAACGTCACTCGGCGACACTTGCTGAATCATGTCAACATAATTGTCATTTTTACGTTTCGCCATATCAGCAAATTCTGTTGCTGAAAAATCAGTTTCACGACCGCCATGCGCCAAAATTCTGCGTAAAGATTCCTCACGTGAAACACCTTTGAGATTTTCGTTAAATTCGCGGTCAATGGTAATGCCGATTGACTTTGCTAACTTTTCCCAAGCTAAAAAATGATACTCAGCCGTGTCCGTAATCACACCGTCGAGGTCAAATAGTACTGCTTTAAACATTTTTATGTTCTCTCCTATTATTTTTCTAAAACGTTTTAGAATTTTTGTAAAAAATTTTATTCATTAAAATACTTACTGTTACGAAAAACCAATACTACCGCCCCAAACACGTATAAGCCAATAATCAAAATCAGTTTTAATTTGAACAAAAACGCAACAAGCGCAAATGGCGCAAGATAGATCAAATAAGCGATTATCATCTTTTTCGGATCATAATCTTGCCGATAATGGTAGGCAATAGCATAACTCACAATAATTGTCAGAACAAACATGGCTAGAAGTGGACCTGTTGGAATTTCAGCCATGCACCACCACCTCACTGCACCCAATCACGTCATGCAAAAATTGCCCTTTTCGCACATAAATGAAACAGCTGACGAGTATAAAAACACCACCAACAAAAGGCAAAAAGTAGAGAATTTTTACCGCCTCACGAACGCTCTCCGTCATTAAATTCAGCGATGATTTCTTAACCGTGAGCTTAGCAAAATGCTTACCCAGAGTTTGACCGCCAAAGGAATTGACTGCGACACTGTTATAAACCACAAAAATCACAGCTGGTAAGAGGTTGGTCAAAGCTGATGAATCGGCAAACATGACGTTGACCAAGATAAGAAATGGCACATAAACGCTAATCAAGTCAATCAAAGCAGCTAAAATTCTTTGAATGAATAGTAACTTTTTCATCTCCACCTCCTAAAACGTTTTAGCTCTATAAACACATTCTACTGTAATCGTTTTCATTTGTCAAGAGGAAATTGATATTTTTTTGTCAAAAAAAGCAGAAATAATTTCTGCTCCAAATCTGACAGTCAAATCTGTAAAATTTTCGTAAAATAGCCGTCATAACGTTCGGAATGTGTCACGATAACAATCGTCTTACCTTGTTGATTGAGTTCCGCAAGCAAATTCATAATCAGATCGCCATTTTCTTCATCAAGCGAACCAGTTGGCTCATCAGCTAAAATAACAGGATTATCGGCTAAAATTGCACGCGCAATAGCGACACGCTGCTGTTCTCCTCCAGAAAGTGAGTGAGGAGAATGCTTAATATTTAAATAACCCAAATTAACTTTTTCCAAAACGCTAGAAATCATGGATGTCATCTTATTCTTTGAAATTTTGCGCAATTTTAAAATCAAAGCTAAATTTTCAAAAATCGTTTCATTTTCCAGTAAACCGTAGTTTTGAAAAATAAAGGAAATCGCATCTCGATACAACTTTTTTTGCTTTTCCGCTGTAATCTTTGAATAGTCTAGTTTATCAAACATGACACGCCCTGTGTCAATCGTCTCAATCGCACCAATGATATTTAGCAAGGTTGTTTTGCCACGTCCACTTTCTCCTTTAATTCCTAAAAATTCCCCCTCAGGAATCACTAAATTAAAATTCTGGAAAATAGGTCTATCATAAATTTTTGTTACATTTTCTAGTTTAATCATCTTGTAAATCTCCTTGATTTCTGCCATTTCTCCAAAGTAATAAAACATTTATCAGAAATAACATGACAAAAAAGTCTTGCATATAAACGTTTGCAATCACAATACTTGCAACGAATCCCATCACAGAAAAAATGAAATGCCAACCAAAATATGGCAAATATAACATTTTCCTATCAAAACCAACCAAGGCTTTAGTGCGAATACTATCATGATTAAGACTTCTAAATTGCGATAAACCGAGTAAATAAGCGTAGAAATAGATTAAAATCATCATCATGAACACGCATATTGTCGAAATATCCATTTTAACATTACCAATAATACGGTTATCATATGCCAACTTGGCATCAATTCCTTTTGATAAGGTATTTACTAAGTTGTTTGGGTCATTGTTCCAAACACCATTTTTTTCGTTAATTGGATTCTTCTTAAAAAAAGCAGTAGCTACACCCAAAAATTTACCACCATAACCAGAATATGACGTAATATTATGTGAAGTAAAAACACGATAAATAACTTGTTTTTTGTTACCAACATTTATATCAAATGTTGGCGTTTGTGGCTTGATATAGATGACCTTAACTTGATTTTTAATATTTACCTTTGTTTCCGCAAAGTCTTCATACAATTCATAATTTTGAAAATCATGATCAGCCTGTACTTCATCTAATATTTCACTTGTTTTATTTTTTAGATTAACTGGTATTAGCTCAATCATATCAGTCTCGGTATCATCAATTTTAATTGGTTTACCATTTTCATCAGCTATCTTAAAAATATCAAGATAAGTTGAGGAAATAAACACTTCATGTGACATATACTTAGATTGATCTGTTGAAGTGTGTTTATCAGCTAATAACGCACCATTTGACAGGCTCTCTTGAAACCACTTAGCATCATTTTCAAGCTCTGTCACGTAGTCTTCAGATGATTTTTCTGATTTACTCATATCTATGTGAATACGATCTGATACTGTATAATCTTCAATAATTCGATTGATTGAAGGTAAAGAAGAAATTTGTCGTATATCTTCAGTAACTAAGTTCCCAAACGCCAAAACCACAACTAATAAAAACGTTGCTGAAATCATACTTAAAATTGTCGTCATTTGACTTGCTTTTTCTAATGGTGTCTTGCCGTTTAATACTTCTTTAGAAATTTTATATTTTCTCAAGAAAAAAGTAGAAATGACAAAACTAATAACAAAAGCAACGATAACTGCTATAAAAGTCTCAATGAGTACCGGCGCTAGATGATTGGCGGATAAAAAAATTAGAGTAAACCCACCTGCTAAAGTAAATAAAGAGATGAAATAGTTTGTTTTAAAAAGTCGCCAAATCAGCTGCTTTTTATCATAGCCGATTAAAAGTAAGATATTCGTATCTTGATAACTGCGATAATACTCAATGAGCAACAAACAGATTAATAAAAGTAATAACACAAAAACCATGGCAATTCGTAACAATTTAACAATTTCATTAGATGAAACAGGTCTAATATCTTCTATTTTATCAGGATAAAAATCGGCTAACGCATCTTGTAATCGCTGAATAGATTGGTCTGAACCTTGAACTTCCAACATCGTGATATAACCGACATCCGTAAGCACTCTATCTATGGGTTTAATTTCATAATGATTTGCTTCGTCAACAAAACTCCGATTGAATTCGCTTAATATCCTATCTTTCCTATCATTCAACTCTAAGTATACTACTTCTTTATCAAAACTTATTGTCATTCTACGATAAATATTAATTTTTTCTTTTTTGGCGACTGATTTTACTAATTCAAAAACTTCTTTCTGGTCATTTTCAGAAATTTTGTCAAAATAAATAAGATGAGTATCTGTACGAAGTATTTTTTCTAATTGATGAGCCTCTTCATCTGATTTTTGATTAAAAATTAATAAAAATAGCAATAGTACAAGTACTACTATTGCTAAAAAATTACGTAATTTTTTCATATTTTATTCGTGATCGTAGTAAGAGTTACGTGCCCTAACACTTTCTGGTTTGTAATAACCAGTCGTTGCTGAAGCTGTTGATTTTGCAGAAACCCAGTTTTTTGTAGTGTATTTATCGTTAATCATTGAAGTGGTAGCATGCTTTACTGAGTCATTTGAATACGTTGAATGTTGACGTACCTCAGTATAGCACCAATTATACTGTGGACCATAAGTAAAAGTGCCACCACCAACGTTAATACTTAGCGCGCTAGCAGTCACAAGACCACCACCCGAAAGCAAGATAGTAGCAAGTACTGCGACTGTTTTTTTCTTCATTTTCATGAAAATTTCTCCTCGTGTTTTAGGTAATTTTTAGCAATGTTTAGCTATATTACCAAAAGAATTTAAGAAAAGAATCAAACAAAAACTAGCTAGTTGTGAGAATAAATAGAACATCTCACATTTTTTGTTTTTCTTTTCCAGCGACAGATTCTTTACAGCACCTATCAATCATTCGCGATTTGATTGAATTTAGCGTATAAAAAATAGAAGCAAGAGCAGTCAACCGTCTACTCAAAACAAGGCACTAAGTAGAACGTCTCTCCGCTCTTGCTTCTTGCCTTAATGATACCACTACGATACCACTACTTGAAAACGTTGTCAACACTTTTTTGGAATTTTTATACAATTTTTCTATAACTGTTTAACTATAACAACTTTTTAGATTGCTGCACTCTCTCGCACGACAATCTCATAACCAACAATCGTGTGTTTGATAATGCCTTTTTCGATATGCTCAATCACGTCCTTGGCTGCTGATTCGGCTATCGTTTTAACATCTTGATGAACCGTTGTAATCGTTGGGGTAAAATAACTTGTCAGCGTAATATCATCAAAGCCAACCACGGCAATTTGGGAGGCTAAGTCTAATTTTTTCAAGGCTTTCAAACAGCCTATTGCCATTAAATCACTTGCTGCAAAAATAGCGTCGTATATCGGCTTTTTCTCAGCTGAAAACAAGGCAAAAATTAGGTCAAATGCGACTTGCTCCCGAAAATCAGCAAAAATAACTGATGGTTTGGTCACAGACTTGCGGTAACCCGATTCACGTTCGTGTGACACTGCTGCCTTTCTGCCACCATTGACAAAAAGAATCTGATGATAGCCACTCGCCTGCAAGCGCTCCGTGACCTCGAAAGCAGCCGTTTCGTTGTCAATGCTAACCGTGCCAATCCGCTTGTTGCGAATGTTCATGTCAATCGCAACCGTCGGCAAAGTGAAATGCTCAAGCTCATGATAATAGGGGTCGGTCACGCGCAAACCTTGAATAATCACACCGGAAATGTTATGCTCGTCACAAAATTGGCGCAAGGTTTTATGCGCCTGTTTCTCGGTATTTGTCGCATAAAATACGAACTCATAATCGGTCTTATCCAGATAATCAATCACGCCAGAAATGATTTCAAGGGGCATGGCAACCCCACGCGCAACATTGATTTCATTCAAAATCAGCGCAATCGTCTTTGACTTTTTGCTCGACAACTGGCGCGCCGCCGAGTTCGCCACATAACCCAAATCTTTCGCCGCCGTTTGCACCTTTTCGACCGTCGTCGCACTCATATCGCTGTAACCGTTCAACACATGCGACACCGCGCTCACCGACACGCCAGCACGCGCCGCTACATCCTTTATCGTAATCTTTTTCATGCTCGAAAACCTTTCTAATTCTATCATATCACAGATTTTGTCAAATGGTAGCAAGAAAACTAAAACGTTTTAAGGATTTTGTGATGAATGTTTGGGTTTCACGTGAAACGTAGTATCAAGCGCCTAAAATTCACAGCTAACATGTAATTTCTGTCCTTTTATGTTAGAATAGTTCTAAATAGATTAAGGATAATAATCAATGGCTAAAAAAGGAAAGTCCACCGAAGGAAAGTCCACCAATAGTTTAATGAAACATATTCGGGACAAACATCGTACAAATATAAAGGGTTCAAGTGATAAACAATCCTTGCTAGATATGGGGTATTACCATGGTTATAAAGCTAGTAAGTTCATCAAAAAAGTTGATAATCAATTGGAAATAGCAAATTTTTCTGAAATTAGAGCGATATATGAGTTTGACTTAGAATTAAAAAGTATTTTTTATGAGTTATTAATTCAAGTAGAAACTCACTTAAAAAATCAAGCTATCAATTACTTAGTTGCGGATAGCAATCCTTCACTAGACTTTATTTATGAAAATATGTTAATTGATTACAAAAGTCACGCACCTGATACAGCCAAATATAGACAGTATTTAAACAAAAGATTAGCACTCAGAGAAAGTTTGGATAAAACAACAGCTTACAACTTTTCTAAAAGCAAAAGTAATATTATTCGACATTTCTTTCACAATAACAAACCAATACCACTCTGGGCAATTTTTGAATTTATCACTCTAGGAACATTTGGACATTTCATTTCTTGTCTAAAAAAAGATTGTCGGATAAAATTATCGCAAAACCTGAAAATACATCATACTGGCTTCAACGGTAATGGTCGAATTTTAGAAAAAATCATCTTCTCTTTCACACCACTCAGAAATGCTGTTATGCACAATTCAATGATTTATGATTGTCGTTTTACAAATTCTGATGATTCAAATCAAATAAAAGAATACTTAAAATCGGTAACAGGTATTAAAGAGATTGATTTTAACTATATCGTTGATTATCTAATCTTATTAGTCTATCTAATTTCTAAACAAAATAAAAATAAATCTGACTTAAAAAAATATGTCAAATTGTATGAAAAAGCAACAGATAAACTGCATAGTCATGTTTCTTTTAGTAACTTTCGCCTGATTTTAGGCAATGATTCTGAAATAAAAATAAGTACTTTAAATGATTATATAAACAAATGCAAAAAAGTACCTTGACTTTTTTAAAATTTTTTAGAAAATTGTTGACATACATTGTAAAACATGCTAAAATTAGATAATAAATTAGGGCATATTACTTCGGTCTTATGCTCAAAAGATTGGATGCGTCCAATCTTTTTTTATGCCAAAACTATCCAATTCAATACTAGAAAAATCGCATGAAAGTTGTTTTCAAAAACAACTTTCATGCGATTTTTCGACACTCAAATAATGCCACGATAGGTGCTTCTGCCATAGAAGGAAATAATGCGCTTAAAAAGAGTAATTATTATTTTTATTCATAGAATTTACCAAGATAAAACACCGATTTCTATTTTTATCAATCAGCCCAAAGTGCTTTAACTTTCGCTTGCACTTCAGCATTTTCAAGAAATTCATCATAAGTTTCGCCAATTCGATCAATCACGCCATTTTTTGACAAAACGACGATATGATTGGCGACGGTTTGGATGAACTCGTGGTCATGACTGGCAAATAGGATACTGCCTTTGTACTTGGTCAAGCCGTCATTGAGCGAAGAAATCGACTCCAAATCCAAATGGTTGGTCGGGTCGTCCAAAACGAGAACATTTGACTTCAAAAGCATGAGCTTGCTGAGCATAACGCGAACTTTTTCGCCACCAGACAAGACATTGACAGACTTGTTGACCTCCTCGCCACTGAAAAGCATGCGCCCAAGGAAACCGCGCAAGAAAGTGTTGTCGTCCTCCTCTTTGCTGGCAAATTGGCGCAACCAGTCAAGAATCGTCTCGCCACTTTCAAAATCACGTGAGTTATCTTTTGGCAAATAAGCCTGACTTGTCGTCACACCCCATTTGACCTCGCCTGTATAGTCAATATCGCCCATGAGCGCACGAATCAACGCTGTTGTTTGAATGTCATTTTGCCCGATAAATGCTGTTTTATCATCAGGATTGAGGATAAAACTAATGTTATCTATAATCGTCTCACCATCAATTTTGACCGAAAGATTTTCAACTCTCAAGAGGTCATTGCCAATCTCGCGGTCTGGTTTGAAATTAATAAATGGATATTTGCGAGATGACGGTACAATTTCGTCCAACTCAATTTTATCCAGCATTTTCTTACGTGATGTTGCTTGCTTAGATTTAGACGCATTTGCTGAGAAACGTGCAATGAAATCTTGCAATTCTTTGATTTTTTCTTCGGCTTTACGATTGGAATCGCCTTGTAATTTGAGAGCAAGCTCAGAAGATTCTTTCCAAAAATCATAGTTACCGACAAAAAGTTTAATCTTGCCAAAATCTAAATCTGCCATATGAGTACAGACTTTATTTAAAAAATGACGGTCATGGGACACGACAATGACGGTGTTTTCAAAGTTAATCAAAAACTCCTCAAGCCAGTTAATCGACTGAATATCAAGACCATTTGTCGGCTCGTCAAGGAGCAAAACGTCAGGCTTACCAAAAAGCGCCTGAGCTAAGAGAACCTTGACTTTCTCGCCATTTGTCAGCTCCGACATATTTTGATTATGCAACTCGTCGGAAATACCGAGATTTTGCAACAACTGCGCCGCATCAGACTCAGCCTCCCAACCGCCAAGCTCAGCAAATTCGCCCTCAAGCTCAGCCGAACGCATACCGTCTTCATCTGTAAAATCTTCCTTGAGATAAATGGCATCTTTTTCAACTTTGACATCGTAAAGTTTTTTATGCCCCATAAGCACAACGTCCAAAACAGGCACTTCTTCATAGTCAAAGTGATTTTGGCGCAAAATACTCATCCGCTCATCTGGTCCCATAGACGTATGACCAGTAGTCGCCTCAATATCCCCCGCCAAAATTTTCAGAAAAGTCGATTTCCCAGCACCATTGGCACCAATCAAGCCATAGCAGTTACCTGGCAAAAACTTAATATTCACATCATCAAACAGCTTACGATCCGAAAACTGCAAACTAATATCGCTTACTTGTAGCATGTTTCTCCATTTCAAAATTTACGTAGTACCTCTATTTTAGCACGTTTGGCGGGAAATTGATAGAGATTCTCAATAATTTTCCACGGGCGTTTCATAAGTTTAATTTTTCTGGAATATACATGTAAGTTATCGATTTAATTTTTAGTTAATCTATTTTAAAAGTTATTTTCGTAGAAATATTTTGAAATACCAAAGTTATTGATTATATTTTGAAATATTTTTGAAAAAGCAAGTGACTTTTTCATGGATTTTCCGTTAAAAAACAACTCTTCGTAAAAGATTCAGAAAATTATGTTTTAGATTAAACTTATGAAACGCCCGTGATAATTTTCTAAACGTGATAACTCTGAGAAATTGAATAAAGTCATTCAAAAAAAATACACCTCAAGTCATCTGACAAAAAGTATATTTTTTATTTTCCTACCTCAAAATTTCAACCAAATCTTTACGAGCTGCCATATTAGCTGGCGTAATCGAAAAGACAAGTCCAATCACAATTGTAATGACCAAGGTCAAGGAAATCGTAAACAAATCAGGCGCTACTTTAAACGGCAAGGTGGTTGAAATCACAAGCGCAATTAGATAACCTATGATATAGCCAATCACCCCCGACGAAATCGTCAACATCAGTCCTTCAGCCAAAAATTGATTCCGAATATCACTGCGCTTAGCGCCAACACTGCGCCGAACGCCAATCTCTTGCGTGCGCTCAGAAACAGATGTGTACATCATATTCATGACCCCAACACCTGCGATAAACAGTGAAATACCCGCAACTCCTGAAATAAAGTACGTCAACGTCTTCAAAACTTTCCCGATACCGTCGGTCAATTCACTCATGTCAAAAGTCATATACTCACCAAAATTACGGCTAGAACCAACTTTCGTCAACTTTTTAATGACTTTATTTGCCACAGCACTTGGCTTAAAATCACCCGCTACGGATAAACGTATCTGCATCGGATTGTCACCGTCGTTCGTATAATAACGATAGCTTTTCTTAGGGATCTTAATATCGGGTACCATGCTAAACAAATTCGCCGAATCATTCTCAAAAATGCCAACAATCTGATAAAATTCGCCCTCAATCTCAATTCCCGTGCCCAAAACTTTCTCAACAGTCGGATTCAAATCTTCCGCCGTATCACGGCTAATCAGCGCCACTTTTTGATGTGAATCATTTTCCTCACGGCTAATCTTGCGCCCTAAGCTAACTTTTTCATCATCAAATGAAACAAACCCCAAACTTTTGTTGTATTTTGTATCTCTGACTTGAAAAGTAATACTCTCATAATTGTCATCTTCATTAACATATTTAACAGCCTCAACACCTGCAACTTGTGCCGCAAAAGTCAAATCTTCATCAGAAAAATAACGCATTTTCCCAGAATCAAACTGCTCATAGTCAGTCGGGTAAAAACTAACATCAACTGTTACATTATTTTCATCAGAAACAGTTAAATTTTTCACTGTATAGCTTTCAAAACCACGCCCCAATGACAAGATTGTAATCACACTAGAAATACCGATAATAATGCCAATCATCGTCAAAATACTACGCCGAGTGTTCTGACGAAGTGCTTGATAAGCATTCTGAATAATCGCCACAAAATTCATAGCATCACCTCGCCGTCTGAAACTCTGATTTCCCGATTACAAAAACGCATCAAACCCGCATCATGCGTAACCAAAATAATCGTCACACCGCTTTTTTGATTCAAATCTGAGAACAATTGCATAATTTCATCTGATGTTTTGCTATCAAGTGCGCCAGTCGGCTCATCAGCAATGATAAATTTTGGTGTATTAACAATCGCACGCGCAATAGCGACACGTTGTCTTTGACCACCAGACAAGAGTTTAACAGATTGGTTCACAAAATCTGCCAAGCCAACTTTTTCCAAACTTTCCAAAATAAGTTCTTTACGTTTTTTAGGGGACAAACCCGCATAAACCAAAGGCAATTCAATATTTTGCCCAACCGTCATCTTTTCAATCAAGCCGAAATTTTGAAAAACAAAGCCAACATTTTCATTTCTGATTTTGGATAGCTCGTCATCTGTATATTGCTCAACTAATTTGTCTTCAAAGTAGTAATTCCCTTTGAATTTCTTATCCAAAAAGCCAATCAAATTGACCAAAGTTGATTTACCTGAGCCACTGCGCCCCATGATACCAACAAAATCACCCGTTTCAATTTCTAAAGAAACATCTTTTAAAACGGTAAATTCTTGGCTAGCGAGTTCATAACTTTTGGTAATATTTTCAAGGTTTATCAGCATAATCTGCCGCCTCCTTGACAATTTTATCGCCAACTTTTAAGCCAGACAGCACTTGCAGACGCCCGCCAGCTTTTTGCGTTTCGACTGCAACTTTATCAAAGTTTTTACCGTTTTTAACGTAAACCTGACCATTTTTAACAGCCGATTTAGGAATATAAATCGCCGAATCTGGCAGATGAATCTGCACCGTATAGCCGTTTTGCAAAGGTTCATCTAGCGCAACCCTGAAAGAATAGTTACTAGAAGATGACTCTGTCGCACTTTTTTCAGGAACAGGCGAGATATAGGTAATCTTTCCCGTCACTTTTTTAGATAAATCAACCGTTTCGACACTAACAACCGCATCATTTTGGAGCTTATCATAGTCATATTCCGTCACCTTGCCATTAACAAGCGTCTCACGACTGACCACGCTTAGTTTTGGCGATGTTTCAGATTTTGTTCCCATGATGACAATACCGTCAGTTTTTGACTTAACCGTCGTCGTTTGGTTATTTTTTTGGCTTTCAAAACTGGTACGCGCTTCCTCACAAGCAAGGTTTGCGCTAGCTACGGCACGCTGTGCTGCTTTCCACGCCTCATTATTTGCCTCGATTTGCGCATTGATTTCTTGGCGCTCCAACTCTTCTTTTGCCTTATCAAACTTGGCACTCAAGGTCGCACCTTTTCTTTCAGCCTCCGCCATATCAGCTTGCGCATTGGCGAGACTATTTTCAGCATTTTTGACCGCAAATTCTTGCGCTGACAAATCGTTTAATTGCTTGGTGTAAGTCAATAAAACATCGCCTGTTTTGACCTCTTGACCATCCGTCACATTGACTTGCGACACCTCGCCAAGCGTTGGATCCTCAAAGTAATCTGTCGAAGATTTAGCACTAACATTTCCCCTGAAAATGCTGTCAGCCTGTTTTTTTACGGTATATAAGTCAGGGGTCGTTGACTTTTTAGCAGTTCCTTTTGAAGGGAGCAAAAAGAGAGATAAAGCTATAATACCAACGACAATAGCAGCACCAATACTACTTAATAAAACGATTAAGGGATGTTTTTTATAGAATTTTTTCATCATATCACACAGTCTCTTCCTTGTTAAGTCTTAATAATTGACGAATACCAATGACAATTGACCCAACATACAAAAGAATAAGCCAAAAAAGGTTTGTCTTTTTAAGTTTTGCCGCAAAAACAAGATAGATAATCAAAACGATCTGAATAATATCTATTCCCCACATCACTGCTTTTGGAATAAGTGGCTTAATCACCTCTCCCGCTAAAACGGCGGGCATATTGTCAAAAGTCACTTGTGCATTGACGACAGTAAAAATGATGCCAACAACACCAAGCACAATGAGTAAGAGTGATAGCACTTTTTTAAGTTCTCTAGTCATGTTGTTTCTCTCCTAAATTGAAATTTTTTCGTAAACGTTTACTTTTTAATTATAACAGAATTTTCTAACTTTGTATTGTTAAAATTAAAATTGTTCGAAAATATGCTAAATATGAGCTAATTTAAATATTGTCATATTTTAAAGAAATCGTAGAACAAATGATAGCGATATATAAATAGCCACCAAAATTCAAGCTAAATTTTACTAAGGCAAATTGGCTAACAAGACCACAAAACCTGTTCTCTTTCAAAATTGATAATGCCACAAATTAATTCAGCCCGATAATCAAAGCGCCTTCTCCTCTTCATTCAACTCATGATTTTTAGAACGCTTTGCAGGAATAAAAGTATTTTCATGAAAATTAAGAATGCCTAGATAACCTAAATCAACAACAAGAAGAAGGTCTTCTGGCAGAGTGCCACCTATGCTTTCCTTGAAAAGCTTAAAATCATGACAATGCCCCTCAGCGAAGGCAAGACTCACGACACGATGAGTGGTCAAATCAAGCAAAACTTGTGTTTTCACGGTATGTCGGTGTTTTTTTCCTGAATAGTGGTCACGTTGGTTTTTTTTGGACGTTGAATTGGACTTTCTGTCACATCAATCGCAAACCAATGATCCTTGTCTTTGACTCCCTCAATATCAAAGCTCCCCTCTTCATGAAGAATATTTTCTACCCAAGTGATGGTTCTTGAGACGCAAGAAAGCGGCACATCAAAATCAAAAGCAATGAGACGTTGAGTGGGATAATGCCGCCAATACCGTAAAGTGAGCAAAAGCTGATTTTCTAAACTTAGGCAACGTGGTCGTCCACCAGTCAGATGTTCTACTTGATAAGCTTTGTTCAAAATTTCAAGCATGTGAGTAAATGTCGAGCGCTTCACACCAATAAGTTGTTTGAATAAACTGTCATTAAGTGAGCTAGTTTTTGCGTAAATATCTACCATAACATTAGTTTAACATTTTTTGTACGGTTTAGGAACAAGTCTACTTATTTAAGCGTGTGTGGACAACCCGTAAATAAAAACGTTTTTAACAAAAATAGTACACTGTCAGACTCATTTTTACCTTGACAACCCCTCAAAATAATCGTAAAATGAAATTATCAGCAGAGAAAGTAACTTGATTTGAGAATTTTTAAGAAACTTGTCGGTCGTTGCAAGACAAGAATTCTCCCAAGTGAATGGGCTGCAATTTAACCTTGATTTGAAAAAATAAAAATCACGTGAGTGCCCGATACCGCACGCACCCTTTTATGAGGGATTAAGAGACGGAAAATTTTTCCGTAATTGAGGTGGCACCGCGTGTTAAACGTCCTCGACAAAACAGTGAAATTTTGTCGAGGATTTTTTTTATTTTATCAAACTAAGTTTTATAAAAAACATGATACTAAAAGCGATGCGTCATAGGCGCAAAGCATTACCATGCGCCGAGTAACCACAGACACAAACTTTCGTAGAAAATTAATAAGGAGAAATCTATATGAAACCAACCATTCTAACGGGCGATCGCCCAACTGGTAAACTGCATATCGGGCATTATGTTGGCTCGCTAAAAAATCGTGTTTTGCTACAAAATGAGGATAAATACAACCTTTTCATCTTCCTCGCTGACCAGCAAGCCTTGACCGATCATGCCAAAGAACCCGAAAAAATCATCCAATCTGTCGGCGAAGTGGCGCTTGATTATCTGGCAGTCGGTCTTGACCCGATGAAGTCAACGATTTTCATCCAGTCGCAAATTCCCGAACTTGCTGAGCTTACCATGTACTACATGAACCTCGTGTCGATCGCGCGTTTGGAGCGCAATCCGACAGTCAAATCTGAGATTGCTCAAAAGGGTTTTGATGAGTCGATTCCCGCTGGTTTCCTCGTTTATCCTGTGTCTCAAGCCGCCGACATCACGGCTTTCAAGGCAAATCTCGTACCTGTTGGCAATGACCAAAAACCGATGATTGAGCAAACACGCGAAATTGTCCGCAGTTTCAACAATGCCTACAAGACTGACGTTTTGATTGAACCCGAGGGACTTTATCCCGAAAATGAAGGTGCTGGTCGCCTTTCTGGACTTGATGGTAATGCTAAAATGTCCAAATCACTCAACAACGGTATTTTTATCAGCGACGATGCCGACACCGTGCGCAAAAAAGTTATGAGCATGTACACTGATCCCGAGCATATTCGGGTCGAGGATCCCGGCAAAATCGAGGGCAACATGGTTTTCCACTACCTTGATGTGTTCGGCACAACTGAGGACAGCGCTACTATTGCTGAGATGAAAGCGCAGTATCAAGCGGGCGGTCTCGGCGATGTCAAGACAAAACGTTATTTATTGGAAGTTTTGGATCGCGAGTTTGCGCCAATCCGTGCACGCCGTTTAGAGTTTGCCAAAGACATGGGCCAGGTCTATGATATGCTAAAAGTCGGTTCTGAAAAAGCGCAAGCAGTCGCAGCTCAAACTTTGGATGAGGTCAAGTCTGCTATGGGTATCAATTATTTCAAATGATAACAGGTATTAGAAAATGGTACCGCAGAACTTGGGAGGCACGCAAATGGCAGCGAGATGAATTTCAAGCACAAATGCATCATTTTTTACATCATGATGCCGTTACAACCCAGATTTTTGCCCACCGAGGTAGCAAGTGTAATCGCCCAGAAAATACCTTGTCGGCTTTTACTGAGGCGATTCGAGTGGGAAGTGATGGCATTGAGTTAGACGTGCACTTGACACGCGACCAACAGCTCATTGTCATTCATGACGAGAGTTTAGAGCGCACGACAAATGGTGCTGGACTTGTAAGAGAGCTGAATTTTGAGCAAATTCGTCACTATTCGGCGGGTGCTTGGTTTGATGCCAAATACACCCATGAAAAAGTGCCTTTATTGTCAGAAGTCTTAGCGTTACTGGTCAAGTTGAAATTCAAAGGTGTTCTCAATATCGAAATCAAAACAGATAAATTTCAATATCCCAATATCGAAAAAATAACATCAAGCTTACTTTTATCGCAACATTTCCCCTTTTCACATGTTTACTCCTCTTTTAATCTCAAGTCGCTCAAATTGCTTTCAAAACTCGAACCGCACGCTGATTTGTGCTTACTCATGTCAACTTCTGAGCCCAAAATTCAGCAAGGTTTAAACACAAAATATATCACACATTTACATCCACGACTTGACTGGCTTCAAAAAAACACAGACAAATTAAAACATCTTGGAAAGCCTTTGCGCCCTTGGACGCTCAATAACGATGCTGATATACATCTCGCTTTTGATTATCATTTGTCGGGATTTATGACGGATTATCCAGAACAAGCTGTTCACATCAAGTCGCTTTATAATCAAAAAAAATAAGCTGAACAAGCTTATTTTTTCGATTATTTATTGACCAACATAGCAGCTATCAATTTTTCCATATCAGAATTTGATAGATTATATTGTTTATCTTTTTTAATAACTTCAACCGTCATCTCTTTTGCATTACCATATTCAGGATTAGCAATAGATTCTTTTATGAGATCTACTATTATACCAGTTACCCAATCAAGCATTGCCGCATTATCTTCAACATTCACACCAGATTCCGCAATCGCCTCTGGTGTAAGTTTTTTCATCATCTCATCTTCAAGTGTCTCAAGACCAGTAAAAGGTTTAATCTTTACTTTTACCGAAAAACCTTTATCTGTTTTTTCAGCTGACATAACGTCATATTTTGAAAGTTTAACAACATCAATGATAATACTACGAAATTCCTCTTTACGCGAATCAGATAGACCACCCGTAGTATCAAATGTCGTTAAAATGCTATTAATACCCTCGTCATATTCAGTTTGAGCTGCTTTTTCAGTTTGATTGGTAATTTTGGCATATTCTTTCAAATCGCCTTTTGTAAAAGCATCCAAGCTTGACTTAACATAATCTGTCGCATCCGATTCGCTAAAACCACAAGCAACAAGTGTCAGCGCAGCAAATAAAGCAATAAACACCAAACCTAATTTCTTTGAAAAATCCCTTGTTCTAGTTTTCATTTCTTCTCCTAAAAAAATTTTTGTTGAAAATTTCCACAACCATTTCATTATAACATAAAAATAAGCTAAATAGCTTAATTTTCTTCATAAAGTACAATAATTTTCTCAGGTAAGCATTTATAAATCAAGAAAGCAATCACAGCAACAAGTACCTTATCAGGGAAACCAATGACTAGCTCATCCAAAAATGATGCCAACCAGAGCGGTTGATTGCTCGAAAGCAAGGCATCAAAAACTTTATCGCCCCAAACATTGCCAGTCTCTCCACCCCAAAAAATAATGTCTAAGGGTGTTGAAATCAGCACGCTAACAAGACCAATTGCCATGCCGCTAAAAATCGTCGTTGATAGTTTCTTAAAATAGCCGAGCCGAGCAAAAATGCCAGCCGTTATCCCAACACCAATCTGTGTCAGCGCATAAACAAAAGAAATCGGGTTCTGTGTCAGCCCATAAATCATGTTATTGAGCATACCGACAAAAGCACCAACAATCGGTCCCGCCAAAAGCGCACTCAAAACCGTACCGATAGACTCCAACCATAGTGGAATCTTGAGCATACCACCCAAATAATTAATCACAACACCTAAAGGAATCAAGATAAATAAAGCAGGTGATATTTTAAATGTAAACAAATTTTTTTTAGTCATAAAGTTTTTCCTTTTATTTAATTTATTTCATAATGTCCGCCCAATCGCTAAGTCCGTCAATAAATTTTTTCGCCTTAAGATGAACGCCAATATAATGGTCGTAAAGTAGGTCAATAAAACAACGAATCTTAGCTTTCAGCTCATCAGAAATGTTAATTGTTGGTAAAGTTTCCAAATTCATCGCCATAAAAGAATGGCACAGAAAAATAACATTTGGATCAATATGCTCGCGTTTCATATCCTCATCAAAATGATTGCGACACAGACAACCATTGTATTTTTTTGAAAAATCCATAGGCAAATCTTGTCTGTGACAACACACACATTGATCAAAATCTAACTGCGCACCAAATCGCGACATGATTTGTAATTCAAAAATATTAGTCACAATTTCCATATCAATCTTGTTATCAATCAGCTCCAACGACTTCATCAAGAAACCGTAAAGCGCTGCATCATAATGGTTATCAGGAATCGCCACGTCCGCCAAACTAATAATATAACTAGCGTAAGATTGCGCGAAAATATCTGAGTTGATGAATTGATAACTCGTCGCATCAGAAATATCTGAGATAAAACTCAACCCCTCATCATTAATTGCAGCCACTAATTCAAGTTGCGTAAAATTCTGCAAACTGCTCGAAAACTTCGATTTATTAGCATTTTTGACAAAAAACATCCGCTTGCCAAAACTCTCTGTAAAAATCTTAACCAACTTATCTTGCTCGCGATAATTTCGGCTAAACAGCACTAAACCACCTGTCTCAACGTTCTGCATACGCCCACTTTCCTATTATAACATATTATTCTTCATTATGATAATGTCGTTTTTATTAGAAAAAATTGATTCATAATTTCTCGCTATCAAAACCCTCTTGACAAAAAAATTCCCATCAAGGGAAATCAGCGTTTTTCATTCACATACTCAGTCAAACGTTTCATAGCTTCTATAATCACATCCATACTTGCCGCATAACTTAAACGGACATATCCCTCGCCATATTTGCCAAATGCCGATCCAGGGATAAATGCTACCTGTTTTTCTTTCGCAAAATCAATCAAAAAGTCGAAAGAATTTTGCACCAAATCTTCAGGAATTTTGGCGAAAATGTAGAAAGCACCATCTGGTTTGATGATTTTAAAGCCCAAAGGTGTCATCTGCGATATGATATAATCTCGCCTAACGATATACTCTTTTTTCATGACAGCCGCATCATCACGACCATTTGTCAAAGCCTCAATCGCCGCAAACTGCGAAACGGTCGTCGCCGCCGTCACAAAATACTGGTGCGTTTTAATAAGTTGACCTGTCAAAGATTCATCCGCCAAGATAAAGCCAATGCGATAACCAGTCATAGCATGCGATTTCGACAAACCATTCAAGACAATCGTCTGCTCACGCGCAAATTCGGCAATAGAAACGTGTTTTTCATCTGTATAATTCAGCTCAGAATAAATTTCGTCCGAAATAACAAAAACTGAATATTTTTTGATAACATCCGCAATCGCCTTGACCTGCGCACGATTATAAGTCACGCCAGTCGGATTAGACGGATAATTGAGAATCACTGCTTTCGTCTCGGGATTGGCAATTAACGCTGCCTCAAGCATTTCTGCTGTCAAGACAAAATCATTCGTCGTCGTGTCAATTTCCACCATTTCCGCGCCCGCAAGCTGAATCAAAGGCTCATAACCTGGGTACAATGGTGCAGGGGTCAGAACTTTGTCGCCCGCAACAAGAATCGACATAAGACTAGCTGAAATCGCCTCAGTCGCGCCAACCGTGACCAAAATTTCAGACTCCGCATCAAAGTGAATACCATATTTATCCGCAAAAAATGAACTCGCTGCTTGCCGTAATTCAAGCAGACCAGCCATGCCCGTATAGTGACTCTCATGCGCTTGAACAGCAGCGACAGCAGCATTTTCGACATGTTCAGGCGTATTAAAATCAGGCTCGCCAAGCGTCAATTTAAGCATACCAGAAATCTGCGAGACTTCTTGGTCAAACCGCCGAATCGCCGAAATTTGAATTTTATCCAGATTAGGATTGAAAAGCGTTGAAACATCCATTTGTATTTTTCCTTTTTTATTATATTCTATCACTTTTTGTCTAAAAGCGCTCAATTTATTTTGATTAAATACCTCACTCCAAAATAAAGGTCATTACCAAATGTACCTCATCAAGACTTGTGATGACTTTCTTTCCTGACAATTTTGGAAATTCATCTGCCAAATCGGCAAAAATCGTCATCATTCCTTGCGCATCAAACAAGGCTTTTTTCGCCTTATGATAAGCCTTGAGCGTTGAAAATTGGAAACAGATATTTGATTGATTATCTCTTAAAAAATGCTGCGTTACTTTTGAAATTTCCTCCGAATCATAACTATCAAAACGCAAGTTATTATGCACAAAATAATTTGCCGCAGTTGCCTTATAAATCGGCAAATTTATAAAATCATTTGCTATTTTATGATCCATTTCAAGCTCAGCAGTCGTCATTCCAAAATATGTATAGTCAATATTCGCACGCTTATCCTCCTTAGTGAAAGAGGCATCACCCCAAGTCGCATCCAAATAGTAGTTCTCACCATCAATCTTAACCAAATTCCACGCATGATTCTGGTCATTTGCCACCCCAACCACGACATGCGCCGTCATAGCCAACCTTGCAAGTAAATACTGCAGCGCATCAGCATATCCCTCGCAAACCGCCGTCCCGTCAAGCAACGCCCCCAACATTGAGTAACTGCGATCGTCCGTCGCATCAGCCTTGCCAGCCGTTGCCGCCGCATGATTGTAATCATTTTGCTCAATGACGTACTGATACGCAGCCAAAGCCTTGTCATATTCCGTTTTACCAGCATTTTTCGCCACAAAATCACTGATTTTAAGCTCAATCTGCTGATTCAGATCAGCAACTTCCGCTGCTGTAAAATCAAAACTAATCTCATACTGCGCAATCGCCGCCGAATCCGCACTCTGCACCCAAGTCTCAATCTTCCCCGAATACCAAAAATACTCTGGATGATCCAAAAGCACCGCCTCAGCCACTTTAGAAAATTTCTCTTGCGTTAAATGCTGTGCCTGTGTGTCAATTTGCGCTTGAAAATTTTGAATCGCATTTTGAAGTTCCCGATAAACCTGCTTATCATCATCAGTCAACCCTTGATAATAAAGCGCCTCAGTTTCAATCAAAGCTTGCGCTTGACTAGGAGAATCAACTTTCTTTTGAACTTGGACTGACGATTTAGAAATTTGCTTATCATTTCCCCTTGCCGAACACCCCGCAAGCACCCCCAGAAAAATCAGCCACATACAAGTTAATTTAAAGCGATTTTTAGTCATCCAATTCTCATTTCCTTATCTAAAATATGTAAAAAGAACCAAGCCGAAACTTGATTCCTAGATATTTTTATGCCCCCTGTAGGACTTGAACCTACGACCCATGGATTAAGAGTCCACTGCTCTACCAACTGAGCTAAGAAGGCAAAACGTTTTCAAGTTGAAAGCGATTTACTACCTTTATAATTATATCAAATATTCGTGAAAATGCAAGGAAAAAGTAATAAACAAGAAAATCTTTTTTAGGTACAAGTTCAAACTAAGCGGAACATCAACTCACACAAAGAAATTTTTTTACGATTTTTTTGCGTGAGTTCGAGACAGCTGAGACGATGCAACCTTTGGGTTGTGAGTCGAAAACTAACGAAGAAATCACGCAAAAAAATCGTAAAAAACAAAAAACACTGATTGAATGCCGGATACTCACTCCTGTATTGAACCCGCTGTTAATATAAACAGGTGGGCGTCGCGCTCCTACTAAGCTGCTTCCACCTAAAGTGGCTTGCATACCGTAGGATGTCTCAAAGACTCCCGAGGTAATACGATTTAGTCGGTCAAAAATGTGAGCAAGTTCGCACATTCCAGTGCTTTCTTTATAATACTATCTTATCATGAATTTTATTTTTTTGCAAATATTTTTTGTAAACGTTTTCTATATTTAAATCAATATCTCACACAAATAAAAAGCAGAAATCCAAAGATTCCCACTTTTATAAAATCTATTGATTCAAAATCGCCAACGTCTCAGCCAAATCAGCAACATTGACCTCAAGCGTATCGCCAGTTGCCCGAATTTTGACCTCGACAATCCTATCTGCAGCTTTCTTGCCGACTGTCACGCGCACAGGCAAACCAATCAAGTCGCTATCTGAAAACTTAACACCAGCCCGCTCAGCACGATCGTCTTCTAGCACCTGCAAGCCTTTTTGGCTCAGTGTTTCAACGATTTCCGCAGACAGCGCAACCGCTACCTCGTCTTTCACATTGACAGGAATCACATGCACATCAAACGGTGCAAGCCCTTTTGGAAAGTTCATCGACCATGAAAATTTATAATCGCCTTTAAAAGTTTTCTCAACATTTATCCGTGCAAACTGCTCCAAAATCGCAGACAGCATGCGACTCACACCAATACCGTAAGACCCCATGATAATCGGTTTCGCCTTACCATTTTCATCAAGAACGTTAGCACCCATACTCTCAGAATACCGCGTGCCGAGCTTGAAAATGTGCCCAACCTCAATTCCGCGTGCAAACTTCAACTTGCCTGCACCGTCTGGCGCAGTCTCGCCCTCCTTGGCAGTGCGCAAATCAACAAATTCTGTCACTTTGAAATCACGGTCAATGTTGGCATTTTGCAAATGATAACCGTCTTCATTTGCACCAACGGTAGCATTTGCAACCGTTTCAACTAAACGATCAGCGATAATTTTGACAGTCTCAGGCAAGCCGACTGGTCCAAGCGACCCAAACGTTGCCCCGAAAATCTGAACCGTTTCTTCTTCTGTTGCAGGTTCTAAAAAGTCAGCACTCAGATGATTGGTCAATTTGACTTCGTTCAATTCATCATCGCCACGCAAGAGTACAACGATAATTTCGCCGTCAGCGTTATAGACTAAGGTTTTAAGCGTCTGTTCAGCTGGCACATTTAGAAATGCTGACACCTCATCTATCGTTTTCGCATCTGGTGTCGCAACTTTTACCAAATCAATTTTTTCTGTATAAACTGTCGGTTTGACAAATTCTGTTGCTGCCATTTCCAAGTTTGCCGCATAGTCCGAACTATCAGAGTAGGCAATCGTATCCTCTCCCGCAATCAACCAGCTTGCAAGCTCTTTTTTGATGTCTGAGATAACCGTTTCTGGAATTTCCGAAATATCAGCGATTGATTTATCTAAAATCAACCATTTTGCCAAATCCGTCCGATCGGGTGTAATCGCCATAAACTCTTGAGAATCCGAACCACCCATAGCACCACCGTCACCGATAATTCCCTTGAAATCAAGCCCTGAGCGCGTGAAAATCGCCTCATAAGCGTGTTTATAATCCAGATAAGTCTCATCAAGCGAATCGTTCGTCGCATGAAAACTGTAACCGTCCTTCATGATGAACTCGCGTCCACGGAGCAAGCCATAGCGCGGTCGCTTTTCATCACGATACTTGGGTTGAATTTGGTAAATGTTCAAAGGCAACTTTTTATAAGACGTGATTTCATTGCGAACGAGTGCAGTCATGGTCTCCTCATGAGTCGGACCAAGGATAAAATCAGACGAATCGCGATTTTTGAGTTTGTAAAGGTCAGCACCATAGGTGTCATAGCGCCCACTTTCCCGCCACAAATCAGCAGTCAAAAGCGCAGGCGCAAGCAATTCCACAGCACCAATCGCCTCAAACTCCTCACGCATAATCGTCTTGAATTTTTCAAGTACACGATTAGCAAGCGGCAGATAAGCATAAATTCCCGCTGATATTTGGCGTACATAACCTGCACGCACAAGAAGTGCATGGCTGATAACTTGCGCATCAGACGGCATCTCACGCAAAGTTGGAATAAGCAATTTAGATTGTTTCATAGTGATAGTTGAGCAACCCTATCAAGCACCACGCTTGGAGATTGCCCTTTCCTTTCATGTAGTAATTTTATTATACCAAAAAAAGCGCTGATTTTCAGCACTTTAAATGTCAAGATAATTTTAGCTTTCTTTACTCTTCAAAGCAAAAGTCAGGATAAAACAAATACTACCGACTAATTGAAATAAAGATTGAATTAAAACAAGAGGTTTTAAAGTTATTACTAGAAAAGCAGATAGACTCAAGAGAGAACCAAGTAGCCAAATAATGCCGATAACAAGTAAGAAAATTTGCCAACCTTTTTCAGATTTTTTACTAATATTAAAATATGCAAGCCAAGTTAGAACCAGCAGAACAAGACGTAAAACCACACCAAATATCATCCCGATAGCCAAAGCATTAGTTACGCTATCTGAAATTATATCTTGTTGTACAAGGTTAAAAGTATCAATTAAAATTGATAACGTTACAAAACAATCCCAAATAAAGCTAATTTTTTATTTCTCATTT
Organism: Pseudolactococcus hodotermopsidis; assembly: GCF_011170085.1. Classification (GTDB taxonomy): domain Bacteria; phylum Bacillota; class Bacilli; order Lactobacillales; family Streptococcaceae; genus Pseudolactococcus; species Pseudolactococcus hodotermopsidis. Next base: position 43,719 of record NZ_BLLI01000002.1, read on the forward strand.
TTCTCTTTTCTATATTTTTAAAAACATGGCATCAATAACAAGTAACAACTCATCTAAACAACCGCATAATATCATTCCAAGTCACAGCAATCATCAATACCAACATAATCCCAACGCCAATCAATGTAATCAGACTTTCGCTTTCTTGTTTCATCGGTTTACGGCGAATTGCCTCAATAATATTCATGAAAATCTTACCGCCGTCAAGCGCAGGAATTGGAATCAGATTAAAAATGCCCAGATTGATTGACAACATTGCCAAAAATTGAATAATCGGTGCCAATCCCTCACGCGTCACCTGTTCAGACATCTGATACATAGCAACAGGACCACCCAATTTATTCAAACTCGGACGTAAAACCAAATCTTTCAAAGCATTGACTATCGTAAAAGCAGAGTCGACCGCCATTTTCAAGCCACCTGTCAACTTATCAGAAACACTCGTTTTTAACAATGGCGACACACCGATAAGATAAGTACCTTCTGTTTTTTTAGGTGTAATCGTGAAAGTCTTATCACTCGTCTTAAGCTCAAGCGCCTTACCGTTAGTCTTACTAATCGCCTCAGACAAATCATACCAATCCGTAATCTTTGCACCATTTACCGCCTCAACCGCGTCACCCGTGCGCAAGCCAGCTTGATAAGCTGGCAAATTTTTATTAGAAATCGTGACTTGATTACTATTAAAATCTTGCACACCACCTTGCATAAAGGCAATCAAAACAAAGGCAATTGCACCCAAAATAAAGTTGTTCATCGGTCCAGCAAAGTTAGTCATCATACGCCCAAGTAAGCTCGCGCTTTGATACTGCACGTCAAGCGGGGCAATTCGTACCTCCGTTGCGTCCTCCTCAACAATCGTTGCATCGTGGTCAACCGCATAAGTCTTGATTTCGCCATTTACTTCGCCAGTAATGGTCAAAGCATTTTCAAAGTCGTACTTAGTTACCAACATCGGAAGTGCTTGTGCAAACTGCGCCTTATCACTCAGATTAACACGTGTCACAACGTTGTTTTCAAGATTAAGGGTCAAACTTGCAGGCTGACCTGTCTTGATTTCCGTTGTATCCTCGCCCCAACCCGCCATACGGACATAACCACCTAAAGGAAGTATCCTAATCGTATAAAGCGTCCCATCCTTAGCCTTGTGAGCGAAAATTTTCGGTCCCATCCCAATAGCAAATTCACGCACCAAAATACCCGCTTTTTTAGCAAAAAACAGATGACCATATTCATGCACGCAAACAATCACACCAAAAACAATGATGAATGTTACTAAACTTTGAATCATAAGTTATTTTCCTCTTCTTTATCACTCGTTAAATCTGCTATCCATTGCCTAACTTTTTGACGCGTTTCTTTGTCAGTTGCCAAAATTTGATTGAGTGTTTGACCATCAAATTCCATATGCTCAAAAACAGCACGTGTAATCAATTGTTCAATTTCTAAAAAGCTGATTTTACCATCAAGAAAGGCTTGATTAGCAACTTCATTTGCTGCATTGTAAACTGCGGGATAACCACCACCAAGTTTACCAACACGGTAAGCTAAATCTAACATCGGAAAACGCACCAAGTCTATTTTTTCAAAATGCAAAGCACCAATTTCTGTCAAATCAAAAGGTTTTTCATTGTGCATTTTAAGATGTTTCGGATAAGACAGCGCATACTGAATCGGCTCACGCATATCCGAAGCGCCAAGTTGCGCCAAAACCACACCGTCATTGAGTGTAATCATCGAATGAACGATTGATTCACGATGTAAAACAACATGAATATTTTCATAAGGCACACCAAACAAATGATGTGCTTCAATAACTTCCAATCCTTTATTGACCATAGTTGCTGAGTCCAAGGTAATTTTTGCACCCATTGACCAGTTCGGATGTGCCAGTGCCTCTGCCAAAGTCACATCGACCAATTCTTCACGTTTCTTATCTCGAAATGACCCACCAGATGCAGTAATTGTTAGACTTCGCACATCATCTTGGCATGCCACACCTTGAAGTACCTGAAAAATTGCCGAATGCTCGCTATCAACTGGCAATATTTTACTACCAGTCCGCGCGGCATCAGTCATGATATTATAGCCCGCGACAACCATTGCTTCCTTATTAGCAAGCGCCACGTCATGCCCAAGATTAATCGCTTCAACCGTTGGCAACAAGCCGACTGATCCGACAATCGCATTGAATAAAATGTCATAATCCTCAGTTCTGACAAGTTCAATCAAGCCATCCTCGCCAAATAAATTCGTCATGTCTGGAAATTCTGCTGCTAACTGTTGCTGATCTGATTCTTGAGCTGAGACAACAATTTTCGGTGAAAATGCTTTGATAATCTCACGCGCCTTGTCAATATTTTGACCATAGGAAAAGCCGACCAACTCAAATAAATTTGCATGTGCTGCAATTACTTCTAAAGTCTGAGTGCCGATACTACCCGTTGCACCCATTAACATAATTTTTTTTGTCATAGCTTTCTCCTTTTTTTAATTTTTTAAAACAATCCTAAAAGATGCATAATTGGAAAAACAAAAATCATACTGTCAAAACGATCAAGAATGCCACCATGTCCAGGCAAAATTTTACCAGAATCCTTGACACCAAAATACCGTTTGAGACTAGATTCAACTAAATCGCCAAGTTGACCAACGATAGAAAAAATGGCAACCAAGATAATCAATCTGAAAATACCAATTTCAGGCGCCTGATTAGGATAAAGAAAAACCATAATCGCCGCCACAACAATCGCACTTATCACGCCACCAAGTGAGCCTTCAACCGTTTTATTCGGCGAAACGCTTGGAATCAACTTCGTTTTACCAATTTTGCGCCCAACAAAATAAGCGCCTGAATCTGTCGCCCAAACAATAAACAAGGCCAAGAAAAAGATAAATAAACTGTTTTCACGCGCCGCAAGCAAATTTTGAAAACCAATCCCGATATAAAAAGCAGATAAAAAAGGGAAACCGAGATCCTCAAAAGAATATTTGCCATTGGTAAAGACCATTATGCCCATCATAATGAATAAAAACAAGGTAAATAACGTCAAATTACTATCTGTACCAAGTTTTGGCAGATAAAGTGTCGTTGGCATTGAGAGTGAAAGTGCTGCAATTGTTGCCAAAATACCTTCAAATGACAAAATTTCGAGTTTGCGCATCTTGAATAATTCGGTCATGGCAATCATGACCAAAAGCGCCACTAAAACGTGAAAAGCCGTTCCACCAAGGATAGCTAATCCCAAAAATACTGCGCCCGCAACAACGCCCGTGATGATTCTTTGTTTCATTTCTTGATTCCTCCATATCTGCGTTCTCGTTGCGCAAATGCGTCAAGCGCCAAATCTAGCGCTGTTTCATTAAAATCAGGCCACAATGTCTCTGTAAAATAAAGTTCACTATAAGCTGTTTGCCAAAGTAGAAAATTACTCAAACGATGCTCGCCAGAAGTTCTAATCACAAAATCAGGATTGCGATAATCTTTGGGAAAGATAGCTGTCGCAAGCTTACTTTCAAACACTTCAGGCGTAATTTCATCAGCGCCAATTAGACCACTAATAATATCTTTTCCAATTAATCTTGTTGCTTCCAAAATCTCGGCTTGCCCACCATAATTCAGAGCAATATTCAAAATCAAACCCGTATTTTCAATTGTCTCAGACATGGCTTTATCAATTGCTTTTAGCGTTGCTTTGGGTACACCATCACGTTTACCAATCATCCGAATCTGAATATTTTCTTTTTTCAAAGTCGGCACAAATTTTTCATAAAAATCAATCGGTAAACTCATGATAAATTTGACTTCAGCAGCAGGTCTCTGCCAATTTTCCGTCGAAAAAGCATAAACCGTCAAGATTTTAACACCACGACGTTGCGCGTGAATCGCAACTGTTTTCAGATTATCCATGCCTGCCTTGTGACCAAACAGCCGCTTTTTACCTTGATTTTGCGCCCAACGCCCATTACCATCCATGATAACGGCAATATGTTTAGGGACTTGATTTTCTTCATTACTATCTGTCATTTTGCAGATTACCTCTAAAATTTTTAGTCATTATTTACAATATATGCTATTCCTTTAATTTTACCATATTTTCTAAAAAAAATAAGCCGTCAAGTCGGCTTTATTTTAGTCAAATACTTATTCAAATGGTGAATCATGCGTTTCTGTCACTGCAACTGTTTCATCAGAAGTGACTGTCTCTGTTTTCGCCTCTGCAATTACTGCATCAAGCCCGTCTGCATGATCGACTGGTTTGATTGTTTTGATAGCTGCACGATCAAAAGTCAAAATCACGCCTTCAGCATCAAGCTCAATCGTTCCTTTTTCCTTATCAACACTTGACAAAATCCCATGCAAACCACCGATTGTGATAATTTCAGAGCCTATTTTCATGTTATCAAGTTGTTCTTGACGTTGTGCCGCAGCTTTTTTCTGACCACGTTGCATATACCACATCGTTCCGCCCAAAAGAACAATTATAATGACAAAGTTTAATCCCATTTCTCTACCTCTTTTATTTTCGTATAATTCATTATAGCAGATTTACCAAAATAAAAAAAGCACCACCCCTAGCACTTTTTAGTTTTAAAGCATTAAGCCAATTTTCTCGCCAAATTTACTTTCCCACTGCTTATTTTAGTCTTTATTCAAGCGTAGTGCAAGAAAAACGACTTTGATTATTTGTGAGAAAAATGCTATTATAGTCTTTTAAACTTAACTAAAAGACATGATACTGAAAGCGATGCGCCAAAGGCACAAACTTTCTAGGAAAGTTAGCTTAAAGTTCAAATAAAAGGAGAACTAACTTTATGACCAGTGCTGAACTCAAAACTGTCGCACGCCGTGCACTCAAAGAGAATTTTTTTCAAAAAATGCTATTATTTATTGTGCCGATTGTCCTAACGATTATAACAACTTTTACAACGAAGGCTTTTTCCGACTTCATTGATATTGATAATGAAAGAATCTGGAAAGAATTTTATGAAACTGACATTTTATCAGACATGCTCAAAGAGATCACAGCTGTTTGGCAATCAATTGTGATCAATGAAATGCTTAATTTTGTTATCTCTACTCTCATTGCAATTCTCACTGCCACGGCAATTTTTAACTATATTGACATTTTCCGCGGTCAAAAAAAAGAAATCACGCTTCTTTCAGATACTTTGCGCTGTTTCAATGACGGTTATTTCGGTAAAATTGCGCTTTTAACAATCACCACTCAAGTTATTTTATATCTTTTAAACTGGATGATTGTCATCGGATGGATTCCGAGCATTCTTTTATCATTTGGTTGGTCACAAGCCATTATGGTTTTGCACGACAAACTTGAAGATGATGACTATAAAGGAATTTGGGATGTGCTGACAACTTCTTATCAACTCATGAAAGGTTACAAATTTAAATATTTTCTTTTCCAACTTACCTTTATCGGTTGGTACTTCCTTGATTATTTATCTCATGGTTTTGTCAATTTTTGGCTCATTCCTTTTTCCAATATGGCGATGGTTGCTTTTTATGAGGCACGTAAACAAAAGCGTTTGTAAAACAGTTTCGGCTGTTTTTTTATCTCCATCAAAATTAACTAAGATTCTTGTCTTGATTTTATAATGAGTTGCGTATAAAATAGCAATATGGAAACTATTCAACTGATAAAACTTTCGGACATCGTTAAAAATCCTTATCAACCGCGCGTGACATTTGATGAAAAAAAATTGCAAGAACTCAGCGATTCTATCAAAGAAAATGGTGTTTTACAGCCAATTATTGTCAGAAAATCAAGTATTATTGGTTATGAAATTTTAGCTGGCGAACGCCGTTTTCGCGCTTCACAATTAGCTGATTTGAGTGAAATTCCTGCGATTATCCGTATTTTGACAGACGATGAAATGATGACTTTGTCAATCTTGGAAAATTTGCAACGCGATGATTTAACTGTTTTGGATGAGGCACGAAGTTTGCAAAATCTTGCGACAAAACAAGCCTTGACACATGCCCAAATTGCTAAAAAACTTGGTAAATCACGACCTTACGTAACTAATCTGATAAGACTTTTGAATTTGCCAGAAACCATTTTACAGATGATTGACGATAAAAAACTCTCGCAAGCACATGCAAGATTGCTTGTCAGTGTCGAAAATTCAAACTATCAATTACTGCTTGCCAAACGAATTATTGACGAACAACTTTCTGTCCGAACGCTTGAAAAAATCTTATCTAATCTGCCTGCTAAAACTGTTAGTAAGCCCAAAAATATCTTTATTAAAGAAAGTGAGGAAAATTTAGCAAAAATTTTCGGAAATCCTGTCACGATTAAAGCCAAAAAAATCGAAATTTCTTATGACAATCTTGACGAACTTAATAGACTTATCCTCATATTAACTCACAAGTAATCCACAATGCGTTTGTGGATTTTTATATTTCAACAGGAGTTATTCACAGATTGACTGATTTACACAAGATGTGTATAAGTTTTCCACATCTGTGATTAACTTTTTACTTTTCCTTTATCTTTAACTATTTTTTAACAAAAAAATTTGTGATTAACTTCAAAATCAAACATTTTTATCCACATTTTCCACAAACCTGTGTATAATTCTTATGCGCAATGTGACTTATTTTTTTCTTTTACCAAAAAATGTGGAAAACTTTCCGCCAACATGATATAATTTCTTTAGCCACAATTTATTAACAAGAGAAAAATTTGAGAAAGGAGCAAAATGATTTTAAGTGACAGAGATAAAAAATTCTGGACGCGTGTCAAAGAATTGGCATTAGATAACTTAGGGCAAGCAACTTATGATTTTTTTATCGAACCTGCAAGGTTGCTACAAATCAAAGATAATACTGCTGAAATTTGTATTCAAAATAACATGCACCGACAATTTTGGGAAAAGCAAGGTGATTTAATCGAAACTGCTGGTTTTGAAATTCTAAGGGTTGCCATTCGCTTTTCTCTTTACACAGCTGATGACATCAATCTCAATGATTATGAAACAGCTACTTCTTCAAAAATTCAAGAAACCGCAACCTTTATCACTTCAAAACTCGAAAGTCATCTTAATCCTAAATATACCTTTGAAAATTTTGTTCAAGGTGAGGGCAATCGCATGACTTTAGGTGCTGCGATTGCCGTTGCTAATGACCCTGGTGGTATGTATAATCCACTTTTTATCTACGGTGGTCCAGGACTTGGCAAAACCCATTTGATGAATGCGATTGGTAATGAAATTCTAAAAACGACACCACAAGCTCGGGTCAAATATGTCTCATCAGAAAATTTTGTAAGTGATTATGTTCAAAGTAGTCGTAAAGGTAAAATGCAAGAATTTACAGATGAATATCGCACTTTAGATTTATTACTCCTTGATGATGTGCAATTTTTCGCTGACAAAGAGGGAACGATTAACGAATTTTTCCAAACTTTCAATACTTTGTATGACAAAGGTGCGCAAATCGTCATTTCAAGCGATCGGCCACCAAGCGAGCTCAATGAATTTGAAGAGCGTTTAAAATCTCGTTTTTCTTGGGGCTTAACAACTGATATCACAGCGCCAAACTACGAAGATCGGATGGCGATTTTGCTCAATAAAGTAGACGAAATGTCACTCAAAGTCCCTTCAGAAACCTTGGCTTATATTGCTGGACGCATTGATTCAAATGTCAGAGATTTAGAGGGAGCGCTGAAAAATTTAAAATTTTATGCCGATACAAATCGTATTGACAGCATTGATATAGACACTGCTGCTAAAGCGCTCAGTACGTTAGAATCAACCCTACTCACGCAAGATAAGGATATTTCATCCGAGAAAATCCAAGAAGAAGTCGCAAATTTCTACAAAATTTCAGTCGCTGATATGATTAGTAAAAAGCGACCAAAAGAAATTGCTTATCCGCGACAAATTGCGATGTATCTAATACGTGAACTGACAAATAAGAGCTTACCCGCTATTGGTAAGGAGTTTGGTGGGCGTGATCATACGACAGTCATGTATGCACAGTCGCAAATTTCCAAAAAAATGAAAACTGACACTCAGCTCCAAAAAGATATGGATACAATTAAGTCAAATTTGAGATAAATGACTTTTGTGGAAAATCTCAACACTTCTTCACAGCTTATTAAATCTTATCCACAAGCATTTTTTTAAAGCTAATAAGGTTTTAAAGACTTTTCCACATGCCTAACAGCCCCTATTACTATTACTAACTATATTTATCTAAATAATAAAAGAAAGAGTTCTCTCAATGATTAATTTTTCAATCAATAAAACCGCTTTTCTCAATAATTTGAGAATTACGAAACAAGCTATTTCCAGTAAAGTAGCTATTCCCACACTTTCTAAAATCAAAATTGACGTTTCAAACGAAGGCATTACTTTAACAGGTTCAAATGGTCAAATTTCTATCGAAAATTTTCTCTCTAAAAACGATGAAAATGCTGGGATGTTAATCACTGAATCTGGTAGCATTTTACTTGAAGCAAGCTTTTTTGAAAGTATCGTGACAAATTTGCCAGAAGTTTCCTTTGATTTCAAGGAAATTGAACAAAATCAAGTTGTTTTGACATCTGGTCAGTCAGAAATTACACTTAAAGGCTTAGATGTAGAAATGTACCCTCGTCTCCAAGAAATGCCGACTGAAAATCCTTTGAAAATCAAAGCTGGCGTGCTTAAAGATATTTTTTCAGAAACTGCCTTTGCGGTATCTACACAAGAATCTCGTCCCATTTTAACAGGTTTGCATTTGACCTTAACAGATAATAAAATACTTAAATCTGTTGCCACTGATTCACATCGCATGAGTCAACGCGTGATGACACTGGATAAACTTAGCGAAGATTTTGATTTGGTGTTGCCAAACAAGTCTGTTAGTAGCTTTAAATCAGTTTTCACAGATGATGACAACGAACTTGATATTTTCTTTTCAAGCAATCAGATTCTTTTCCGTAATGAGACGATTTCTTTCTATACACGTCTTGTTGAAGGAAATTATCCTGATACTAATCGTCTGATTCCCTCAGAAGCTGATTACACGCTTAATTTGACTTTTGACGTATCAAACCTCCGTCACACGATGGATCGCGCTAAATTGCTTTCTAATGCAACGACAAACGGTACAGTGAAATTAACCGTGACAGCTGATAAAGTTATTGCAACTGTTAATTCACCAGAAGTTGGGTCTGTTCATGAAGAAATTACACCGCTTGCCCAAAATGGCGAGGACTTGATGATTTCCTTTAATCCCCAGTACTTGATTGATGCGCTCAAAGTTATCAAAGAACCAGAGGTTCGGATTCGCTTTATCTCAAGTGTTCGACCATTTACCTTGGTACCAACAAGCGATACGCTTGATTTTGTGCAACTCATCACTCCAGTCCGTACCAACTAAAAACATGATATAATAGACCGAGAGGTCTATTTTTGATATGAAAATTATCCACACTGATATTTATGGCGATTTAACTGCTTTTTTGGTCAATGAGGCGCGTGATTTAATGGCTAGCGCTAAAAAAATATTCTATATTGTGCCGTCATCCTTGTCTTTTGAGAAAGAAAAGGAGATTTTGACGCGTTTTAATGCTGGAAATGACGGCGCTTTGTTCGATTTAACGGTTACGCGACTCAAACAATTGCCTTGGTATTTTGATAAGGGACAAGAAAGTCAACTGATAAATTTATCGCCTGTTGGTCTTGCTATGTTGATGCGCTATACTTTGAAAAATCTGTCAGATGAGGCGATACCAACCTATCGTTTTATGCGTGATAAACAAGGTTTTATTGACCAATTGGTCACACTTTACACAGAATTAACGACTTCAAATCTGACGACAGATGATTTACTTTTGGCAAATGCGAGCCAGAAAAATCAAGAATTGAAAGTCATTTTTGATGCGTTTAATTATCAACTCGGTCATTTTTCAAATGACAATAAATTGCAACAGTTCATTGACAAAGTTATAAGCGATAAGTTGACACCTGCTTTACAAAACAATGTTTTGATTATTGATGGCTATTCACGTTTTTCGGCTGAAGAAATGACTTTGATTGATGCTTTATCAAGTCGCGTTTCAGATATTATTATTGGTGTTTATGCCTCTAAAAAGGCACTTTCAGCTACTTTTATTGAGGGAAATGTTTATCAGCAATCGGTTGAATTGATTTGGGAATTATCCCAAAAATATACTGTCAATCTAGTTGACAAGAGTGTCAACGAGGTTGACAATACCTTTACACAAGTGTCAACGTTAATGGAAAAGGAATCTGATTTTACGATTTCGGATACAGATAACTTATTAAATCATTCAGGATTAGAAATTTGGCAAGTTATTAATCACAAGGAAGAAATTGAACATGTTGCTAAGCAAATTCGACAACTTCTTTATCAAGGTGTTCAGTATAAAGAAATATTAGTTTTGCTTGGTGATGTGACTGCTGACGCGATTCTCTTACCAGAAATTTTCAAAACTTATGAGATTCCTTTTTTCTATGCCCAAGAAAAAGCGATGAAAAATCATCCGCTGATTGTTTTAATAGAAACGTTACTTGCAATCAAAAGTAATCGTTATCAGCTCAATGATGTGCTAAATTTACTTAAAACACAGCTTTACACTTCTAGCAACGTAAGTTTACAGGACGTTTACAACTTTGAGTATTATTGTTTACAGCAAAATATCAGAGGACGTCATCAATTCAATCAACCATTTGATAAAAAAACGGCTGAAAAAGTAAGAGAAAATTTAGTTGGAAAAAGGTCTCCTTTACAAGTCTTTTTGGAATCTAAGAAACAAAAAGGGTCAGTTTGGTTAAAAAAATGCCAAACTTTTTTGGCAACTGGTGGTGTTAAAGAGGCGATTGAACGGCTTTATCGTAAAGCAGAAGAAACAGGTAATTTTGAGAAATCAGCTGAACATTTGGAAGTTTGGCAACTTTTGATGACTGTTTTAGAGGAATTTACGGCTGTTTTTGGTTTAGAAACATTATCTGTAACAGAATTTCTTGATATTATTGCGTCTGGTATTAAAAATGCGACTTACCGTTTAGTGCCGTCAAATGTTGATGTTGTGCAAGTGAAAGCTTATGATTTGGTTGAACCACGTGCGGCAAAATACGTTTTTGCGATTGGTTTAACGCAGTCAAATTTTCCTAAGAAAGCTCACAATCTCAGTCTATTATCTGACCAAGAACGTGCAACGATTAATGAAAAGTTACGCGAATCAGAAAACTTCAAATTTATTGATGAGCCAGCTTTTATTAACAATAAGAAAAATAGTTTCACAGCTTTACAGCTTTTCAATGCAGCAACTGAACAATTAATTTTGTCAACACCGCAGCTTTACAGTAACGAGCAAAGTGATTTATCACAATATCTACAATTTCTGATTGATTGTGGTGTTAAACCACTTGTCAAGCAAGGTGTCAACTTAGTTGACACACTTTCACAGATTGGTAATTACGCTGGTTTGTTGTCAAATTTTGGTGAAATTGAGCGTCAGTTATTGTCAGTATCTGATGACAAAAATAGCCCATTTTGGTCAAGTTTGTTTAGAATAATGCTGACAAATTCCGATTATCATCGTATTTTGTCAGCAGTTGAAACGGATAAATTACAAGAAAGATATTTGGATAAATCAATTATTTCAGCGCTTTATCCGTCAGATTTGAATGCCTCGGTGTCAAGTTTTGAAAACTTTTATAATTGTGAATATCAATATTTTTTAACGCATACCCTTCATGTTAGAGAGCTTGAAAAAATTGATTTAGATTCTCGAATTTCTGGTTCTTATTTTCATGAAGTTTTTGAAAAAGTGATGCGTGATCATGAGACAACTCTTGATAATTTTGATTTCAAGTTGACACAAAGTTTACAGGAAGTTGACAGTAAATACGAGCCTTTTTTCAAACGTGATGCGACAAGTCGTTATACGCATTCGAGATTACAGGAGATTGTTAAGCAGACAGCGACTGTTTTAAAACAAACGTTAGGTAATTCGGGAATCAATTCTTTGGCATTTGAGCAAGGTTTTGGATTTGATAAGTCGGGACTTGAAACCTATCAAGTTGCCTTAAAAGACAATAAAATGCTCAAACTTCGTGGGCTAATTGATCGTGTTGATCAGATTTTTGGGACACTTGGTGCTGTTGATTACAAATCTGGCGACAAGAAATTTGATTTGCAATCGGCATATGATGGGACGAGTTTGCAATTTTTGACTTATCTTGATATTTTACAGAAAAATACAGGAAAATTTGACCAATCACAAACGATTTGGGGGGCTTTGTATTTACATCTTCAAAATCCAACGATTGCCCTCAAATCGCTTAAAACAGTTGCTGATATTTCTGAAGAATTGAAAAAATCAATGAAATACACAGGTTTTTTCAATGCTGATTTGGCAACTGAAATGAAAGATAACTTTGATGATATTTTCAATCTTGGTCAATTCAAAAAAGACGGTTTGCCTTATCAAAACAATCAAAATTTTTATAGTGAAACAGAAATTTCAGCTATGATTGCTAGAAATGAGGCCTTGTATCAAAAAGCAGGTAAAAAATTATTAGACGGAAAAATTGAGATTAATCCAATCATTGTCAAACATCATGTCAAAGGCTGTCAGTTCTGCCATTTCAAGTCTATTTGTGGGTTTGAATCAGACTTACATATGAGCTTTGGACGGAAAATTAAACAGAAATCAAGGGATGAAATCAAAGCGATTATTGTGGGAGGTAAGGAAAATGCGTGATTTAAGCAATCAAGAAATTCTAGCTTTACAAAACGCAGAGATTGGCAAAGCTCAGCCAAAAACACCAGAACAGATTGAGGCGATTTATCGGACAGGAATCAATCTTCTCGTTTCTGCCTCTGCTGGTTCGGGCAAAACATTTGTGATGACTGAACGCATTATCTATCTGATTTTGAATGGCGTGTCAGTCAAAAATCTCTTTATCTCAACTTTTACCACTAAAGCGGCGGCTGAGTTGAAAATGCGTTTGGATAAGAAAATTCGTGAAACACGTCTGACAACAAATGATTTTGAACAAAAAAAGAGGTTGACAACTGCTTTACAAGACTTGTCAACTGCTGATATTGGCACTATGGATAGCTTTACACTGAAATTTCTCAAAGAAAATTTTTATCTTAAAAATTTAGATCCGACTTTTCGACTTTTGGTGGATAAGACTGAGCAGGATGTGATTAAGCGAGAAATTTTCGAGCAGTTGGTTGACGATTATCTGTCTGAAAAAGGAAGTATTAGCCAAGAACGCTTTATTAAGGTGATGAATAATTTTTCAACAGACCGTAAAATTGACAATTTTTATCGTGTTCTTGATAAAATTAACACTTTTGCTGTTAGTTTGGAAAATCCTCTTGACTGGTTAGAAAATGACTTTCTCAAAGGCTTTTCAAATTATCAAACCTATGCTGATTTACCAGATAGGTTTACAGCTGGTTTACAGGAAAGTTTACACATAGTTTACAGAGCACTTCAAGAAAATCTTGCGTCTGGTTTGATTACAGGTAAAGCAAAGATAGAAAATACCGAGAATTTTTTAGGTAATTATGAGTTTTTGATTGATTGTTTGACAGCTAAAAATTTTCAAAAATTTATCAAACTTTACAAAGAGATGAAATTTCAGTTTGTGCCAAATGCCAATAATAAAGAAAATCGTGACGAGGTACTCGAATCACAAAAAGAAACGCTAAAAGAGCTTATCTCTGTCAATAAAAACAGGTTGGATGAATTTGTTGATAGCATTAAGCATCAAGAAATCATTGAAAAATATCATACAGCAGCAAAAGCGTTGACAGCAGATTTACAGCTTGTTGCCAAAGAGTTTTATCGGCGTTATCATGCGTATAAACTTAAAAATGCGAGTTTGGAATATGCTGATGTCACGCATCTAACAATCGAAATTTTACAGGAAAATGAGGTTTTACGCAAGGTTTATCAAACCCAGTATTTTGAGGTCATGGTTGACGAATATCAAGATACCAACCAGTTGCAAGAGGCTATGCTTAAACTTTTGTCAAATGGTCACAATCGTTTCATGGTGGGTGATGTCAAGCAGTCAATTTATGGTTTTCGTTTGGCAGATCCGTCGCTTTTCATGGCAAAATATAAGGCTTATCAATGCGAAAATGCTGATGGCAAACTCATCAGATTAAAGGAGAATTTTCGTTCCAAACCTGAGGTCATCAACTTTACCAATAACGTTTTCAAATATCTTATGGATGAAAATATCGGTGAAATGACCTATGGTAAACCAGAAGAACTCGTTGTAGGCAATCAAAAACTTGCTGAAGAAAAGGAGGCAAATGACTTAACTGCAGAACTTTTGATTTACAAAGATGAGAAAACTCCTACATCAGAAGATGAGGAGATGCTCTCTTTAGATGAATTGGTCATGACAGCGCAAGCTATCCAGCAACTTGTTGCCCGAGGTGTCAATTATGAAGAGATTGTCATTCTTGTTAGAAGTAAGACAAATAACGCTGAAATTGAGCGCGTTTTGCAGTCTTTTGACATCCCAATCGTTCTTGACGAAGGCAAGATGAACTATCTAAAAGCTATGGAAGTCCTTGTCATGCTTGATGTTTTGCGCGCCATTGATAACCCGCTTTTCGATATTTCTTTTGTCGCTTTGCTCAACTCCCCTTTATTTGATTTTACGGAAAATGATTTAGCGATTCTTGCTTTGCAAGGGTCGACAGATCAAACTTTTTATGACAAATATCGTCGTGCTTTACAGGGAAAAGGTCTAAAATCTGATTTGGTTGACAGTTCTCTAACCGCTAAATTAAAGGGTTTTGATGCCTATTTTCAAAAATGGTGTCAACTTGCGTGTCAAGATAGTTTACACAGTCTCATTTGGCAGATTTACCGTGACACGCATTATTATGACTATGTTGGTGGCATGAAAAATGGTCAGCTCCGTCAAGCTAATTTGCAAGCCTTGGCAGAACGTGCGGCGTCTTACGAATCGTCAGGTTATAAAGGACTTTTTCAATTTATCAAGATGATTGACAGTTTTTTGTCTACTAAAAATGATTTGGTAGCTGTTAATATTGCGCTGCCATCAAATGCGGTGCGGGTAATGACGATTCACAAGTCCAAAGGTCTCGAATTTCCTTACGTGTTCATGTTAAATTTTAGCAAAAAATTTAACACCAAAGATTTGACCAATGAGTTGATTTTATCTCGGAAAAATGGTGCAGGGATTCAATTTACAACAGATTTCAAACAAGAAATCGAGACTGAATTTCCCTACGCGCTTGTCAAAATGACAACTTTGCCACATCTTGCAAACGCTCTGGAAAAGGAATATCAAGGACTTGCTGAAGAAATGCGCATGCTTTATGTTGCTCTAACACGTGCTGTCAAGAAGATTTATATGGTTGGTAAAGTCAATGCGACCCAAATAGACGATGACGGGCAATTTAAGACGTATCAAAATGCCACTTTTAATGAAAACGACAGACTTGATGAGACAATCAGAAAGTCAAGTCAAGGCTATCAGAATTGGCTTTTAGGCATTTATCATGCCATGACGGATAAAACTGAGATGAAAATGACCCTTAAGCTCATTTCTAATGAAGAATTGGCTGATATGACCCCGTCAAATCTGAAAACAGACAAAATATTTGAAGAATTGTTAGCAGACTCACAAAAAATTGACGGCGCTATGGAGACGATTGAAGAAGTCAAATTAGCTAAAAAGATGTTGGATGAAGTAGAAATTCTCAATGAAAAATATGCTGCGGGTATCCAGTTACCAACGATTCAAACGCCAAGTCAAATCAAAAAACGCTATGAACATTTGATGTCAGAAAATGATGTCGTGGTCAGTAGTCATCAAAAATATAGCCAGTTTGAATTTCTGAAAACAGACAAAAAAGTTTCGCCAACAGAACTTGGTTCGGCGGTGCATGAGCTAATGCAGAATTTAGATTTTTCAAATGTTTCACGTGAAACATTACGGCAAACCGTTTCAAAACTTTCGCTCAGAGAGGAAGTTAAGTCAAAGATTGATTTGGCTAAAGTTTTAACTTTATTTGAGACAGATTTTGGTCAATTGATGATTAAAAATGCGGCTCATATTAAACGTGAGGCACCATTTTCAATGCTGAAAACAGATGAAAAATCAAAAGAACAGTACGTGATTCGCGGGATTATCGACGGTTTTATCAAACTTGATGATAAAATTCTCTTGTTTGATTACAAAACAGATCATTTCATGAGTCCAGACGCTATTTCACAGATAAAAACGCGCTATCAGATGCAGATGAATTTGTACGCCGAGAGCTTAAGCATGGCATTTAAGCTGACTAATATCGAAAAATATCTGATTTTACTGGGCGGTCCGGACAAAGTTTATATTGAGCGTATTTAAAAAAAGAGCTACGGCTCTTTTTTACTATCCGAGAATTTCCTTTATCTTCATCTTAAAGATACTGAAAAATGTGGTACAGCCTGCCAAAGTCAAAAGAAAAATCTTAAAGAGTTGTGTGATGCGACCGCTAAAAATCAAAAAATGATTGCCGATTAAAACGACAACAGCCATTGTCAAAATTGCCAACCAAAACCTTAAATTTAGCAACTGTTTAGGAAATTTTTTACGATAAATCAGATAACAACTCAAGATTAAAATCAAGCTAATTAAATTAGAAATTGAGGCACCAATAAGTCTGAAATTTAAAGATAAAGGATAGACAAGTACTAATTTAGCAAGTAAACCAAATAATAAAATAACGAAAGAAGTTTTATTTTTACCAGCTAAAAATAAATCATGATGTTCAAGTTGAATCATCGAAATCACAGGAATTTGTAAAACGAAAATCTGCAAACTAAGAGATTCGGCATGACTTTTAAAAAGCACATCATTCATCTCAGGCAGTAAAATCACAAGTCCAACCGTCAAAGCAATCGACAAGTAAGTGACGAAATCAGTAATTTTGTCAGAAATTTGCCCCTCTTTTGTCACTTTCGGCAAGCTATCTGTCAAAATAGACGTTGTGACAACTAAACCAAGTTGTAAAAATGGTTGTCCGCGGTCATAAATTCCTTTGAGAATTTCCGCTTGAGTAGAGATAATCCCCGAGTGTGTCAAAGCATTTTTAACGACAAAAACATCAATCATCTGTAAAATAAGCATGTAAACCATAAAAAAGGTAAACACGACTGAAGAAAAGCCAAATTTTTGAATGATACTAACTTTGCCTCGCCAATCTGTCAAGCCTGTAAATAAACCCTTGAAACGAAAGTGACTAGAAAAAATCAATTCAATCAACGCTACTATGCCACCGATAAAAGAACCTAACATGGCTAAAAATGAAATTGTGTAAACGTTAGTTGACAACTTTGTAAACGTCAAAGCAGCACAGATGATTAACAGAACACGCGTAAATTGTTCTATGATCTGTGAAATAGCTGTCCTTGTCATATCGCTTTTTGCTTGAGCAATCCCGCGATATAGGGATAAAAATGGCACTAATAGTAAAGGTAAACTTGCCGCAAGTAAAGGAAGAGCTAATCTTTCTTCGCCCATTAATTTCGCCAATGGTTGACACAAGATTGACAGGATAAGAAAACTCAGAATACTTAAAATGAGAGAAGTCTGAAAAAAAAGTCGAATGTCTTCCTGCGGTTTATCAGACGAATGAATCAAACTTGATAAGAAATTAGGCAAAGCGACAAGTGACAAAGTTGTGATAATTGAGTAAAAAGGGTAAACTTGCTGAAAAGCATAGAAACCTTGGTCACCCACTAGATTTTGATAAGGAAAGCGATAAAGTGCTGCTAGAATTTTTGACAAAAACCCTGCCAATGTCAAAATTCCCGCCCCTTTAATCAGATTTATTTTCATCTTTTTTCTCAATCTTTTCATCTCGAATTTGACTCAACCGTTCAGTAAAAGCCATTATTTCAGAAAAACAAGTTGCCTCTGAGACACGTCGACAATCAAAGCGAATCATCATCACGCCACGTTCCTCGCCTATTTTTGCCTTCAAACTTGTTTTTGACAAAGCATCAAAATAATCCTGTGGCATAAAGGCGTTGACAGCAGCTTTACTCATCGTGTAAACGATGTTTACAGGCGTTTTGTCAATCTTGTCAACCAAACTATTATCAGCAAAATGTTTCAGCAAGCCAATTTCTAGCAAATAAGCAACCGTGTCAGGATATTCACCAAAGCGATCAATCAATTCATCTTGTAAATCTTGATAGTAAACACGACTTTCAATTTCACGAATGCGTTTGTAAATTTCGATTTTCTGGCGTTGGTCAGAAATGTAGTCAGATGGCAGAAAAGCATCAATTCCCAAATTAATCTCTGTATTTGATTGCTTGATTTTCTTAGTTTTGCCAAGCCGTTGATTCACTGCCTCTTCCAATAACTGTGAATATAAATCAAAACCAATCGAGTCAATAAAACCAGACTGTTCAGCACCCAAGAGATTGCCAGCGCCACGAATTGACAAATCTCGCATGGCGATCTTAAAGCCTGACCCTAATTCTGTAAAGCCTTTAATCGCCTCCAACCGCTTTTCTGATATATCAGATAGCGCTTTTTCAGGCTGATACATAAAATAAGCATAAGCGACACGATTAGAGCGCCCAACACGACCACGAAGTTGATAGAGCTGAGATAAACCCATGCGATCGGCATTCTCGACAAACAAAGTATTGGCGTTTGGAATATCAACACCAGTTTCAATAATTGTTGTCGAGACTAGGACATCATACTCTCCATTAATAAAATCGAGCAAGGTATTTTCAAGGTAAATTTCACTCATTTGCCCGTGAATCGCAGCAACTCGTGCCTCGGGAATCATCTCGGCAATTTGCGACACTTTTTGTTCAATCGTGTCAACACGATTGTAAACGTAAAAAACTTGACCGCCACGTGACATTTCACGCAAAACAGCATCGCGGAGGACACCGTAATTAGTTTCCATGACATAAGTTTGCACAGGATAACGATCAGTTGGCGGTGTTTCAATAACGGATAAATCACGAATCCCCATCATTGACATGTGTAAAGTCCGCGGAATCGGTGTCGCAGTCAAAGTCAAGACATCCACTTGCGTTTTCAACTCTTTCAAACGTTCTTTGTGTTTGACACCAAATCGCTGTTCTTCATCAATAATCATCAACCCAAGGTCGAAAAAGGCGACATCTTTTGATAGCAACCGATGTGTGCCAATGATCAAATCAATGCGGTCTTTTTTGAGTTTATCTAAAATATCAGTCTGCTCTTTTTTGGTCTGAAAACGTGACATAACGGCAATATTAACGCCAAAATCGTTGAAACGTTCAAGAAAATTGTTATAATGTTGCTCAGCTAAAACAGTCGTTGGTACCAAAATAGCGACTTGTTTATGGTCGTTAATCGCCTTGAAAGCCGCACGCATAGCCACTTCCGTTTTCCCGAAACCAACATCACCGACAAGCAGCCGATCCATTGGGCGCTCACGTTCCATATCTTTCTTGATTTCTTTGACAGAACGCAGTTGATCGGCTGTTTCCATATAGGCAAAAGCCTCATCAAATTCATGTTGATTGTCATCATCATGTGAAAAAGCATAACCTTTTTGACTTTCCCTTTTGGCATAAAGTTTGATTAAATCTTCGGAAATATCTTCGATTTGTTTGCTAACATTGGCAACAGTTCGTCGCCAGCGCCCGTCGTTAAGTTTATTGACTTTTGGCGGCTTACCTTCCCCAGCGGTGTATTTGGTTAGGCGATTAACTTGATCAACAGGAATTGAAATTGTATCATTATTTTGATATTGAATTGTCAGATAATCTCGGTGCATACCAGCGATTTCAATCGTTTCAAGTCCGAGATATTTCCCGATGCCATGTGTTTGATGCACAACATAGTCGCCCACTTCTAGCTCATTATAGTCTTTTAAACGCTCCGCATTGGTAATATTTAGCCGTTTTGTTCGCCGTTTTTTCGTTTTACCAAAAATTTCATTTTCGGTGATAATTGCAATCTTTTCATCAAGCAAATTAAAGCCATTGTTCAGATTAAGCGTAACGATGTTTAGGGTATTAGCCTGTATGTTGTCTAATGTTGAGTGTGTAAACGTCGTGTCAATGTCTTGTAAAGCAGTTGTCAACTTAGTTTGTTTATTTTTGGAAACAGCAAGGACAATGGTGTACTCTATTTTGAGCAGATGAACCAATTCTGTTTCAAGTAAAGGCATCTGACCAAAGAATCCTTGCATTGAATGCTGATTAAAATGATGTAAAGTATCAAATTTGAGATTACCTAATCCTTTCTGGAAATTGGAGAAAAAAGTAGCAGGCTTGTAATTTCGGAGTTCATGACCAGTATCAGCTAGATAAGTCATTCCGTCAACAGAACGATTGAGCAATTTTTCTGATAAAGTAAATTCCGCCGTTTCTTGTGTCATGCGATGATTCATCTCATTGATTTTTTGAAAATCATCAATGAAAAGCGGACAATTTTGAGGTAAATAATCTAGTAACGTCCATTGTTTATCATAGAAAAATTCACTAAATTTGCGCAAATCAGCATGATAACTCTGATTGTTAGCAGCCGCAATAATTTCAGCAAAATAAGAGGTTTGTTTCTCATCTAAATCACTTAGATTTGATAAAAATTGTGCGCCACGATTGAAATCATCAGCTGTTAAAATAAAGTCAGAAGACGGTGTTATCTTAATTGTGTCAATCTGTTGTAAAGAAAGTTGACTGTCAACATCAAAGTGTCGAATGCCGTCAATTTCGTCACCAAAAAACTCAATTCTGACAGGATTTTTGGCATCAAGTGGATAAATATCTAAAATATCACCACGTTTAGAAAATTCTCCAGGACTCATGACACGCTGTGTTTTTTCAAAACCAATTGTTGACAGTTGCTTGACAAGCGTGTCAACGTCAAATTCATCACCTATCGAAAAACTCAAATTGAATTGCTTGAAGTCATCAGGATTAGGCAAAAAATTGCGTAAAGCAAAAATCGGGATGATCAGAAAACCAACCGCATTTTCATCCTGTAAAAAAGAAAGCGCCTCTAAGCGATAAGCCAATCGCTCTTTACTCGCAATAGCAAATTCAGCAAAGACATTATCGTCAGAAAAATACTGAAAAACCTTG
This sequence comes from Pseudolactococcus hodotermopsidis, assembly GCF_011170085.1. GTDB lineage: Bacteria > Bacillota > Bacilli > Lactobacillales > Streptococcaceae > Pseudolactococcus > Pseudolactococcus hodotermopsidis. The sequence continues at coordinate 64,853 of NZ_BLLI01000002.1, forward strand.
TTTTCGCTCACAAATTCTGACAAATCACTGTAAAGTTCGCTGGCATGATATTGATTGTCAGTGATAATCACGTATTTGTCTGGATTATTTTCATAGGCAGTCGCCATGACTAAGGCTTTGATACTCCCTTGTAAGCCAGTTAAAAGGGTTCGTGAGCGTTTATTGAGGTCGCGTTGCCAAGTGTTAAGCGCAATATTTTTATCTAGTAAGTCTATTAATTTCATCCGTTAAATTGATTTCCTGTTTTGTTAAAATCATCTGTTTCGATAAAATAAGCCAGAGCATCGGCAGCACGTAAAATACCAATCTCAGCCAATTCTGAGTCTGCCTTGTCAAAGCGCGCAAGGACATGATTGATGACTGACATGCCGTGTTTGGGTCGACCAATCCCAACTTTAAGGCGTTTAAAGTCTTGCGTGCCAAGATGTGAAAATAACGATTTCATGCCATTATGCCCACCAGCTGACCCTTTTTCACGCAGTCTGAGTTTCCCAACTGCCATATCAAGGTCATCATAAACGACTGTCAAATTTTCCGTATCTAAGCCATTATAAGCCAGCAATGGCTTGACTGATTTACCAGATTCATTCATAAAAGTCACAGGTTTGACAAGCAAGATTTTTTCACCGTTTATAAAAGTACTTGCTGTATCAGCAATAAAAGTTTTATCACGAGAAAAACTGATACCAAGCTTGTCTGCCATAACATCTAATACCTCAAAACCAATATTATGCTTGGTATGGGCATACTTCTCCCCTGGATTACCAAGTCCTACAATCATTTTTGTCATCTTTACACTCCCTTTACACTGCATTTACACTAAGTTTACAGAGTTGTAAATATAGTGTAAACGTCAAAAAAGACTGAAATAAATATTTCAGCTTTTTAATTTTATTAAACGTTGAACCTAAATTCCATAATATCGCCATCTTGCACGACATATTCTTTGCCTTCCTCGCGCAAACGTCCCGCTTCTTTGACTGCTTTTTCAGAGCCATATTGAATCAAGTCATCATAAGACATGGTGACAGCACGGATAAAGCCTTTTTCAAAGTCAGAATGAATAATGCCCGCAGCCGCTGGTGCTTTGATACCGCGTTTAAAAGTCCAAGCGCGTACTTCTTTTTCACCTGCTGTAAAGTAAGTGCCTAGTCCAAGCAAATGATACGCTGTCTGTGTCAACTTGTCAACGCCCGATTCACACAAACCAATCGCTTCAAGAAACTCTGCTTTCTCGTCATCTTCTAGTTCAGCGATTTCTTCTTCCACCCGTGCCGAAATCACAACCGTGTCAGCGTTTTCCGTTGCTGCAAAATCACGGATTTGTTTAACATAGTCAATCATATCAGGAGCACCAACTTCATCTTCTGAAACATTTGCCACATATAAAACGGGTTTAGTTGTCAGCAAAAACAAAGACTTGACGACTTTTAGCTCGTCATCTTCAAAATTAATCGTCCGTGCCGATTTACCTTCTTCAAGCACAGGCTTGATTTTTTCTAAAACCTTAAACTCTAAGACGGCATCTTTATCTTTTTGTGTTCGTGCAATCTTTTCAACCCGCGTATAGCGTTTATTGACCGATTCCAAATCAGCCAAAATTAACTCCAAGTTAATCGTATCAATGTCTGCTAACGGATCAACGAAATCACTCTCACGACCTTGTTCACGCATGACATTTTCATCGTCAAATGCTCGAACAACGTGAATAATCGCATCAACTTCACGAATATTGGCGAGAAATTTGTTGCCAAGCCCCTCGCCTTTTGAAGCGCCTTTGACAATGCCAGCAATGTCCGTAAATTCAAAAGTTGTTGGCACCGTTTTTTTAGGTTTGATGAGTTCTGTGATTTTTGTCAACCGTTCGTCTGGCACCTCAACTGTGCCGACATTTGGGTCAATCGTCGCAAATGGATAGTTTGCCGCTTCTGCGCCTGCCTGTGTTATCGCATTGAAAAGAGTTGATTTTCCTACGTTTGGTAATCCGACAATTCCTGCTGTTAAAGCCATAATTTAAGATATTGAGTTGATTTTATATCACCTCAAATCTCCTTTCTTAATCTAATCTATTTTTCATTTTTTTGTTAAAATCATTGCGTGTCATCATGACCAAATGCTCACAATTTGTGCAAAGAATCTTGATGTCAGCGCCCATACGTACAATTTCCCAACGATTGGCCTTTTTACCTGTTGCCTTAACCACACAAGCGTGTGGTTTTTTCATCTCAACAAAATCACCTAAATCGTACATTTGCTACTCCTTGCTTAATTGTTTTTCACTACATTCTAGCAAATTCTGCACTAAAAAACAACCTAACTTAACTGTGAGATGGTTTTCTATGACTGAGTTTGACTTGTATCACAATTCCGACAAGTAAGATGGCGAATAGCCCAACTAAACTAGGAATAATCCAAGTATCTTTACTTGTATCGGGCAAAAAATGGTAACCATTTAAAACATTTGCCTGTTTTTTTGTGAGTTCGAGTTGACCGTCAAGTTGCCAAGATTTATCATCAGATGTTATAACATTTTTCACTGTATAATTGCCTGCCTTAAATTTTTGCTTAATAGGCACAATAATCTCAATTTTACTATTTGGCGCAATTTTATCATAATTATGACTTGCTGATTTATTATTATCTATTTCTTCGAGCTGTGTTGTGATTTGAACGCCAAGCAACCAAGCATTGCTATCGTTTTTAAACGTCAACTTAATTGCTCGCTTTTTATCAATAGTTGTTGCTTCAGTCTTGATTAGCTTAACATTTTCTGCCACTTTATTATCATTCTTACGTACATTAATCGTAAAATCATAGTAATACTCAGTATCTTTTTGAATAAAAAGAAGTTGATCGGTTATTTCGCCGTCAAAATCGGCTTTGAAAGCATCTTCGATAAAGTTGATGGTAACTTTTTTTGTCTCTTTTGCTGATAATTTGACCGTTTTGGGTGTCTCTAAAAATGTCAATTTATCAAAAAAGACGAGATTGCCATTGGTATCAAGACTAGGACTTGAAGACTTAACGTGAATTTCGAGTGTTTTGTCAGAGATGTTGGTTAATTCAAAAGTCAGCGCCTTTTCAGTTACATATTTAACAGAGACGGCAGAATCTGAAAATGTTTGATTCTCTGCTAAAATCGGCTTGATGGAAAAATCTAGTTCATTTGCGGCTGTTCTGACAGTGAAAAAAGTCCCTATCAGAATGATTAAGCTAAGTAGTTTTTTCATTATTGATTCCTTTGTTTGTCAAAATTAGAGATTTCCCCCTTATCTCCTAATTAAAGTATAGCATATATAATTTTAATCTTCAAAAATTATTTAGGTAATTTTTGAGAATTTAATATTATTTTTTCAAAACACCTTACTTGACAGCGCTTTCACATTGTGTTAAGATAGAAACATAAGTTAAAGAAGTGGGTAGTTATTATTAAATTAAGCTAGACCGATAATGATAGGAGACTGTCTATTTTTGCGTTTGGCTTTTTTTCTGCTTCAAAACTAGAAAGGAGGTGCGCTTGGAGACACAAGAAGTTATTTTTAGGTTAGTGATTGCGATACTACTCTCGGGTTTTATTGGCTTTGATCGCGAGTACAAAAATAGACCTGCGGGGATTCGGACTTACATTTTGGTTTGCGTGGGGGCGACGATTATTGCGATGACACAGACACAATTAAATCTAAATACGATTGCCTTTGCACAGGCACATCCTGATTTGATTGGTATTTTACAGGCAGATGCGTCGCGTTTGACGGCACAAGTTGTGAGCGGTATCGGATTTTTGGGTGCTGGGACAATTATTGTGACGAAAGATAAGTCAATTCTTGGTTTGACAACGGCTGCCTCGCTTTGGGCGGTTGCGGGCGTTGGTATTGCGATTGGTATGGGTTTTTATCTGATTAGTATTATTGGTACGATGACGATTCTTGCTGTTTTGACTTTTTTGAAAAAGTTAATTAAGATTCCGACTTTGAAAAAAATCGAGTTGCGGTTTGTTCATAAGCAAGAAACCAAAACCTATATTGCCAATTATTTTGAGGCGCAAAAGATTAAGATAGAAGACGTCGCTTTTAAGGTCGATATTCACAATAATCGGCGCATTTACACGAATTTGTATCAGATTGAACTCCCGATGGGGCTGTCCTATTCAGATATTGTCGAAGATTTTTCTTATCATGATAATATGGTAAGAGTTCGCTTATTAGAAGTATAGAAAAAGAAAGAGAAAAAATGAAAACATTAGTAAATTTTAGAGATTTAGGTGCTTATCAGACAGTTGATGGCAGAAAGATTAAACCTGCAAAACTATTGCGTTCTGGACAACCTGTCGGTTTGGCTGAGAATGACAAGGAAAAATTAGTGCAAGACTATCAATTGCGGCAAATTATTGATTTTCGCTCAAGTAGCGAGATTGCTAAAAAGCCAGTTGATAGCATGAATCAAGTCAATTATCACAATATTGACTTGATGAAAGACGTTGAAACGGGAAATTCTAGTCTTGGTGATTTGATGCGAAATGGGACGGTTGATGAGGTTGACGAGGCGATGCTGACGGTTTACGGCGAGCTTGTGATGAATGAATCGGCGCAAAAGGGCTATGCTGATTTTCTGGCAAAAATTGTCGCACAGGAAACTGGCGCGGTGCTGTTTCATTGTTTTGCAGGAAAAGATCGCACGGGTGTTGGCTCGGCGCTTGTCCTCAGCCTTTTGGGTGTGAGTTACGACGATATGATGCGCGATTATCTCTTGACAAATGTTTTGCGTCAAGCTGACAATGCTAAAATGGTTGCTGAGGCCAAGGCGGAAGGGAAAAATGCTGAGCAACTCCGCGCGCTTGAACGTATTATGTCGGTGGATGAGATGTATATAAAAGAAACTTTTACTAAGATTCGAGATAATTTCGGCACAGTGCAAGAGTTTGCGAGTCAGGCTTTAGATTTCAATCTGAATCGGCAAAATGACTTGAAGGCGCTACTACTTCAAAAATAATTTTTCCAAGAAATTAAAATATTGAGTATATCTGTTGACAACGCTTTCATTTGGTGCTAAGATAGAACATGTAAAGGTAAGAACGGATAGTTATTATTAAGTTAAGCTAGACCAAAAAATGGGTAGGTTACACTATCGTTTTTGGTCTATTTTTATCCTTATATAACATGGAAACGGGAAAGTAATGGAAATTAAGAAAATTCTCAATAATAATGTTGTGATTACGCAGAAAGGCAATTCTGAAGTTGTCGCAATGGGTCGTGGTATTGCCTTTGGCAAAAAAATTGGCGACAATTTATCAGCTGAGAAAATCGAGAAACTTTACGAATTGGCGGGAAATGAATCAAGTCGTGTGACTGATTTATTGTCAGAAATTCCAGATGAAATTCTTGAAATTTCTGATGACATTGCAACACTTGCTAAGGAAACGATTAAAGGTAAAATTAATGACTCGCTATTTCTAACGCTTGCTGACCATATCAATGGTGTCCTTGTACGTGTCAAGGAAAATGTTGCAATCAAAAATTTTCTTTTGTGGGACATCAAACGTTTCTTTCCTGAAGAGTATGCGCTTGGCAAAAAGGCGGTTGCGGAGATTTCTGAGAAGCTCAACCTTGCCTTGAGTGATGATGAGGCGGGATTTATCGCCATGCACATTGTCAACAGTGAACTTGAAAATGAGAGTTCATCGGCTGCGAGCGAGTTGACCATGTTGATTGAAGAAATTGTAACGATTGTCAAGTACAGTTTACAAGTTTCGCTCAATGAAGATGATATTTATTTTCAACGTTTTATGACACATATCAAGTTTTTTGCGGAACGTGTCTTGTCGTCAACGACTGAAAATTGTAGCAAAGATGAAGATTCATTGTTTGATATGGTTGTTCAAAAATACCCTGAAGCTTATGAAACAACTAAAAAAATCACAGGATTTTTGCTCAAAAATCGCAATTACAAAGTTTCTCATGATGAGCAGATGTATATTACCATTCATCTAGCTCGAATTATTGAGAAAGACTAATTAAGTTCACCTGAGGATGGTTACATTAAGTTGGCCAAACCTAAAATATAATACGAGCATTAGCTCAAATAAATTTTAGGAGGTCCCTGTCTAATGGGAAAATATGAAGATTTGGCGAAAAAAATCGTCAACGAAGTTGGTGGTAAGGACAATATTAACAGCCTTACGCACTGTATCACACGTCTGCGTTTCAAACTCAAAGATGAGTCAGTGGCGCATGACGACATTCTCAAAAACATGGACGGTGTTGTAACGGTCATGAAAGCTGGTGGGCAATATCAAGTTGTCATCGGTAATCACGTTCCCGCCGTTTATGAAGATGTTCTTGCAGTTGCAGGGATTTCAGGTGCAGCATCTGAAGATACGCCTGCTGAAAAAGAGGGTGTTTTCAACACGCTGATTGATATTATTTCTGGTTGTTTCCAACCTTTCCTTGGCGCACTTTGTGCAGCTGGGATGATCAAGGGTGTTGATGCACTCTTGATATTCTTCAAAGCTTACACAGAAGCTTCTGGTACACATGTCACGCTCAATGCGATTGGTGATGCTGTGTTTACCTTTTTACCACTTTTTGTCGCACTTACTGCTTCAAGAAAATTCAAAGTGCCTGAGTTTACAGCGCTTGCCCTAGGTGCCTCGCTTCTTTATCCAGCCATTCAACAATCTGCTATTGTAGTTGAAGGCGCAACACCACTTGGAAATATTCTTGGCGTTGATTACTATACAACATTTATGGGTATCCCATTGATTGCCAATAACTATGCGTCATCAGTTATTCCGATTATTTTCATTGTTTGGTTCGCTTCAAAAATTAATCGTTGGGCTAAAAAGATTGTGCCAGAATTGATTGCAACATTCTTTGTACCAATGCTTACCTTGTTGATTACGATGCCAGTTGGTTTCTTGGTAATCGGTCCAATTATTAGCTTACTTACAGAAGCACTTAGTAATGGCTTTAATTCAATTTATGGCTTTTCGCCAATTGTTTTTGGTATCCTTGTTGGTGGTTTGTGGCAAGTTTTGGTTATCTTTGGTCTTCATTGGGCAGTTATTCCAATGGTTATGGCACAATTTGGCACACAAGGGTTCTCAAATATTCTTGCCGGTCAATTTGCTGCAAGTTTTGCGCAAACAGCAGTTTTAGTGGCGCTTTTATTCAAAATTTACAAGAAAAAAGATCGCGAACTTATCATGCCGTCTATCATTTCAGGTATTGCTGGGGTAACAGAGCCAGCAATTTATGGGATTACGTTGCCACGTGTTAAACCGTTTGTGATTTCATGTGTGGCTGCAGCAGTAGCTGGTGCTTATGCTGGTTGGGCAAATGTTACTGCTTATACAATGGGCGGAATGGGCATTTTTGCACTTCCGACAATGATTTCTAATGGCGCAGATGGTTTGGCTAAAGGGTCAATTACATCGCTTGTCAATGCAGTTATTTCAGCAGTCATTGGTATGGTCGTTGCTTTTGTTCTGACAATGATTCTTTGTCCAAAAGAGTACGATGCGAAAACAGTTGAGGTTGATTTGACAGTAGATGCCAAAATAGTGAGCGAAGAAGCTATCTTTGCGCCTGCAACTGGTAATGTTTTGCCACTTAAAGAGGCTGGAGATGCTGCATTTGCAGAAGGGCTTCTTGGTCAAGGTGCGGTTATCGTACCGAAAGTTGGTGAGGTTGTTGCACCATTTGACGGAACTGTTATGACCCTTTTCCCAACGAAACATGCGATCGGTCTTGTTTCTGAAAATGGTGCAGAGCTTCTGATTCACGTTGGTATTGATACTGTTCAGCTTGACGGTAAATATTTTGAAAGTTTTGTCAAACAAGGCGATAAAGTTAAAAAAGGTCAAAAATTGGTAACGTTTGATATTGCAGCAATCGAAAGTGCAGGTTTCAATACTCAAATTCCAATTATTGTGACAAATACGCTTGATTATGCTGATGTTAAGGCAACCGATGCGAAAGAAGTTGAAGTTGGCGATAAATTTATTGAAGTTGTTTGATAGGCAATGTTAATAAATTATGATTTTCAAAGCATTTAAAATGCTAACCCTATCAATTCGGGGTTTGTAAGAAATGATTTAATTAAGTTCACCTGAGGATGGTTACATTAAGTTGGCCAAACCTAAAATATATGGACATGAGTCCAAACTAATTTTAGGAGGTCCCTATTATGGGAAAATATGAAGATTTGGCGAAAAAAATCGTCAGCGAAGTTGGTGGTAAGGACAATATTAACAGCCTTACGCACTGTATCACACGTCTGCGTTTCAAACTCAAAGATGAGTCAGTGGCGCATGACGACATTCTCAAAAACATGGACGGTGTTGTAACGGTCATGAAAGCTGGTGGGCAATATCAAGTTGTCATCGGTAATCACGTTCCCGCCGTTTATGAAGATGTTCTTGCAGTTGCAGGAATTTCGGGCGCAGCATCTGAAGATGCGCCTGCTGAAAAGCAAAAACCTTTTGATGCGCTAATTGACATTATTTCTGGTTGTTTCCAACCATTCCTCGGCGCACTTTGTGCGGCTGGTATGGTTAAAGGGATTAACGCCCTACTGATTTTCTTTGATTTGATTAAAGATACATCTGGTACCTATATCATGCTCAATGCGGTTGGTGATGCAGTCTTTTACTTCTTGCCAATGTTCATCGCCGTTGCAGCGTCACGTAAATTCAAATTACCTGAATTTACAGCCCTTGCCCTTGCCGCTGCTTTGCTTTATCCAGCGATTCAAAAATCTGCTATCATTGTTGAAGGTGCAAAACCACTTGGTAAATTAATTGGTATTGAATACTACACAACATTTGCAGGTATTCCATTGATTGCTAATGATTATGCGTCATCTGCAGTGCCAATCATCTTCGTTGTTTGGGTTGGTTCAAAAATTAACAATTGGGCTAAAAAAGTTGTACCAGAATTGATTTCAACTTTCTTTGTACCAATGATTACTTTGCTCGTTACGATGCCAATCGGTTTTCTCATTGTAGGACCAGTTATCAGTCTCTTGACAGAAGCGCTTAACAAAGGCTTCTCATCAGTTTATGATTTCTCAGGTATTCTCTTTGGTCTTTTACTTGCAGCTTTTTGGCAAGTTCTTGTTATGTTTGGTCTTCACTGGGCGCTTGTTCCAATGGCAATCATGCAATTTGGGTCACAAGGCTATTCAAATATCCTTGCCGTTACTTCTTGTGTTAGTTTTGCTCAAACAGCAGCGCTCATTGCTTTGTATACAAAAATTTTCAAGAAAAAAGATCGTGGCTTGCTTATGCCAGCTATCATCTCAGGTATTGCTGGCGTAACAGAACCAGCGATTTATGGTATTACATTACCACGTGTTAAACCTTTTGTTATTTCATGTATCGGTGCAGCGGTTGGCGGTGCTTATGCGGGTCTTACAAAAGTAACCTCTTACTCAATGGGTGGTTTAGGTATCTTTGGTATTCCAAACTTTATCTCAAATGGTAATGACGGTACAGTTAAAGGCTCTATGGGTTCACTTGTCAATGATGTGATTGCCATTCTTATCGCAATGGCTGTAACATTTGTTCTCGTTGTGCTATTTGTTCCAAAAGAATATGATGCTGAAACAGTTGAAGTTGATTTGACAGTTGATGCGAAATTTGTGAGCGGTGGTACAGTTTTTGCTCCCGCTACTGGGGAAGTTTTGCCACTTAGCCAAGCGGGCGATGCGGCTTTCTCTGAAGGTTTACTTGGTCAAGGTGCGGTTATCTTGCCAAGCATCGGTGAAGTTGTCGCACCATTTGACGGTGAAGTGATGACTCTTTTCCCAACGAAACATGCGATTGGTCTCGTTTCTGAAAATGGTGCAGAGCTCCTGATTCATGTCGGAATTGACACGGTTCAACTTGATGGTAAACACTTTGAAGCCTTTGTTAAACAAGGCGATAAAGTTAAAAAAGGTCAAAAATTGGTAACGTTTGATATTAAAGCTATTGAAGCTGCTGGTTTCAACACTCAAATTCCAATTCTTGTGACAAATACACCAGACTTTGCAGCTGTTAAACCAACCACTGCTAAACAAGTCAAAGCAGGCGACAAATTTATTGACGTGCTTTAAAAAGCGCATAAATTAGGAAAAAGGCAAGACTTTCTTGGATTTCTTGTCATCAAAAGATTTTTGTTGACAAATATTTAAGGAGTTATCTCGCCTTTTCTCATGGTCTTAAAACAGATAAAATAAGCAGGCAGTCAGATAAATCTGATCAGGTGAAACTGCGGACAATTTTTTGTGAAAAGTAAGACCGACATTTTAGGAGAAAATAACGAATGAAAAACAAACTTTTGAAATTAGTCGTAGCAGCGGGTGCTTTGCTTGCATTTGCAGGATGTGAAAAGTATGATAATACTGAAACTGCTGCGCCAGCAGATAAAAATACAGAAGTTACTTTGTATGTTGTTCGTCATGGTAAAACAATGTTGAATACAACTGACCGTGTGCAAGGTTGGTCAGATGCTGTTTTAACACCTGCTGGAGAAGAAGTCGTTTCAGCTGCTGGTCGTGGGTTGAAAGATGTCGAATTTGACAAGGCTTACAGTAGCGACAGTGGTCGTGCGATGCAAACTGCAAATCTGATTTTAGCTGAAAATGCTAAATCAGCAGACTTAAAACTTGAGTCTGACAAACGTTTACGTGAGTTTAACTTTGGTACTTACGAAGGCGATTTGAATGAAACAATGTGGACGGACATTGCCAAGAGCCAAGGTAAAACTTTGGAAGAATGGCAAAGTGAAGGTATTGCGCCAAGTGATTTTGCAAACAGTGTTGCAGCGCTTGACAAGGATCGTGTTGAAGAAGGCGTGAATTGGCCAGCTGAAGATTATGCAACAATCACAAAACGCTTGAAAGAAAGCGTTACTGAAATTGCTGAAAATGCTAGCAAATCAGGCGATGACAAGGTTTTGATTGTATCACATGGTTTGAGCATTTCAGCTTTGATTGATACGCTTTTTGATGGTTACGAATTGCCAGCTGGTGGTTTGAAAAACGCTAGCGTGACTGAAATCAAGTATAAAGACGGTAAGTTTGAACTTGGCACAGTCAACGACTTGAGTTACATTGAAAAAGGGACTAAAAAATAACTCAAATAGTTGATATGGATAGTACGCTCAGGCGTACTATTTGCACAATGTGGTAAATCTGACAGCGTTTACAAGACAGGTGTCTTTGAACAGACGAACAAAAACATGATACTAAAAAGCGTTGCGACAAGTCGCAAACTTTCATAGAAAATTAGGGATTTGCCGTAAGCGAGCGTAGCTCGTGAGGACAAAGTATCTATTTTCCTAGAAAGTCAGCTTGAAGTTCAAAAAATAGGAGGAATCATGACATTTCCAAAAGGATTTTTATGGGGCGGCGCAACGGCTGCCAATCAATTTGAGGGTGGCTATGCTGAAGACGGGCGAGGACTCGCTGTTCCCGACTTGAAAACAGTTGGCGGCGTGAAAACACCACGACGTTTCACAGCGACAGTTGAGGACGGTGTTTATTATCCGAGCCACAAGGCGATTGATTTTTATCATCATTATAAAGAAGACATCAAACTTTTTGGTGAGATGAATTTCAATGTTTTCCGTATGAGTATTGCTTGGTCGCGTATCTTCCCACAAGGCGATGAGTTAGAGCCAAATGAGGCTGGCTTGAAATTTTATGATGATGTGATTGACGAGCTGATTAAAAATGGGATGACACCGCTGATTACTTTATCGCATTTTGAGTTGCCAATGGGCATTGTTGAAAAGTATAATGGCTTTTCAGATAGACGTGTGATTGACTTGTTTGTGCGTTATGCCAAAACAGTCATGACACGTTACAGCTCAAAAGTTAAGTATTGGATCACTTTCAATGAGATGAATTTTGGTGCTATGGCGCACGGTGAATTGACCGTTTTGGGCATGAATCCACATGACACGACCATTTATCCAGACGGTGCAAAAGAAAATGAAAAGGTGCGTTTCCAAGCGTTGCACAATGCCTTGGTTGCTAGTGCTAAAGTGGTTAAACTTGGTCATGAGATTAATCCTGACTTTATGATTGGCTGTATGATTTGCCATATCACGAGCTATCCATTGACACCAAAACCTGAAGACGTTTTGAAACGTAAGGAATTTGACTTGTCCTTTACCAAGTTTGTTGGCGATGTGCAAGTGCGCGGTGTCTATCCGACATACATGGCGACTTATCTGAAAAATAAGGACATTTTCCCTGTATTTGAGGCGGGCGATGCGGCAATCTTGCAAGCTGGCACGGTTGATATGTATACTTTTTCTTACTACATGACGGTGTGTGTGACGACAGATGACGATGCGGCTGAAACTGGCGGCAATCTCATGGGTGGCAAGGCGAACCCGTATCTCAAAGCGAGTGAGTGGGGTTGGCAAGTTGACCCGATTGGCCTAGAGTATACGTTGATTGATTTGCAAGATCGCTATGATATACCGCTTATGGTTGTGGAAAATGGTCTAGGCTTTGCAGATGAGCTGAAAGCAGATAAGACGATTGAAGATGATTACCGTATCGACTATATGCGTGATCATATCAAAGCTATGGATTCTGCCATTGAAAAAGGTGCTAATCTGATAGGCTATACCATGTGGGGACCGATTGACCTCGTGTCTGCTGGTACGGGTGAGATGAAAAAACGTTATGGTTTCATTTACGTCGATATGAACAATGACGGCTCTGGCAGTCTCAATCGTTACAAGAAAAAATCATTTGACTGGTACAAGGAAGTGATTGCCTCGAATGGGAAAAACATTTAGCTGACCGCAATTTGCTTACAACTAGCTCTAAATTTGTATTCATCTATACTTATTTCCATAAGTATATTTAAATAAAAAAACAAACAATAAATAGGAGGATTTTTATTCATGACATTTAAAAAAGATTTCTTATGGGGTGGTGCAACGGCTGCCAATCAATTAGAAGGTGCATTTGATGTAGATGGCAAAGGTTTGTCAGTCGCTGATGCGATGCCTGGTGGAAAAATTCGTTGGCAGCTCTTATCATCTGATGAATTTGACTGGACGATTGACGAGGAAAAATACGTTTATCCTAACCACAAAGGCATTGATCATTATCATCGTTTTAAAGAAGATATTGCGTTATTTGCGGAAATGGGCTTTAAATGTTACCGTTTCTCTATTGCTTGGACACGTATTTTTCCAAAAGGCGATGAAATTGCGCCAAATGAGGCGGGGTTGAAGTTTTACGAGGCGGTCATTGACGAGTGTCTCAAATATAACATTGAACCCGTTATCACAATTTCTCATTATGAAATGCCACTGAATTTGGCGAAAACGTATGGTGGTTGGAAAAATCGTGAGCTGGTTGGCTTTTATGAAAATTTTGCCAAAGTTGTCCTAGAACGTTTCCATAGCAAAGTTAAGTATTGGATGACTTTCAATGAAATTAACAGTTCGCTTGAAATGCCAGCTTTGTCGCAAGGTATGATACCAAAAACAGGTAGCAAAGATCAGCAAAATGTCTTTCAAGCCTGGCATCATCAATTTGTTGCAAGTTCGCTTGCGGTCAAATTTGGCCACGAACTCAATCCTGATTTGCAGATTGGCTGTATGGTCATTTATGCGACGACTTACAGTTTTGATGCCAATCCGATTAACCAAGCGCACACTATGGAACATATCCAAGCCTTTAACTATTTCTGCGCAGATGTACAAGTACGTGGGGAATATCCCGCTTACACTGCACGTTTGTTTGAGAGAAATGGTGTGAAGCCTCTTGAGATTGCTGACGGCGATTTAGAACTTCTGAAAAATCATACAGTTGATTATATCGGGTTCAGCTACTACATGTCGGGTGTTGAAAATATCACGGCTGAGGAAGTTGAAACGGTTCAAGGTAACATGCTTGGCGGCGTGAAAAATCCATTTCTTGAGGCGAGTGATTGGGGTTGGCAGATTGACCCGATTGGTTTGCGCATTGCCTTGAACGACTTGTACGGTCGCTATCAAGTGCCACTTTTTGTGGTTGAAAATGGTTTAGGTGCTTATGATAAGGTTGAGTCTGACGGTTCTATCGTTGATGATTACCGCATTGATTATCTGAAGAAACATATCACGGCGATGGCAGATGCTGTTTGTGACGGCGTTGACCTTATGGGGTATACACCTTGGGGCTGTATTGACCTCGTTTCTGCTTCAACTGGTGAGATGAGCAAGCGCTATGGTTTCATTTACGTTGACCTTGATGATCATATCGAGGGGACGGGCGACCGTTCTAAGAAAAAATCTTTTGACTGGTACAAACAAGTCATCGCAAGCAATGGTGGTGACTTGACGAATGGCTAAGAAGATTGCATTTTTCGATATTGACGGCACATTGGTCGGCAATACAAGCATCCCTACGCAAGCTGTTATTGATAGCATTCACAAATTTCAAGCAGACGGCAATTTGGCGTTTATCTGTACGGGACGTTCAACTCCTGAGATTGGCGCAATCATTCTTGACCTTGGTTTTGACGGTATAATTGGTGCTGGTGGTGGTTTTGCATCACTTGGCGATGACATTATTCATCATCATACCATGCCAGATACGGCTGTCCATGAGATTCTTGGCTTTTTCGAGACACATGATATTGCTTACTATTTGGAATGTAACAATGCTTTACGTGGTAGTGACAATTATAAGGCGAAAATCGATGAAACGATTGCAGATTATTGCCATCATGACCAAGCTAAAATTGATAAACTCACGAATGATTCCAAGTGGTTTTACGATTTGGTGGATTCTTATGCTGAGCGTACGATTGACTTTAATGATGTCAACAAAATTTCATTTATCAACAAAGATTTACCCTATCAAACAATCGCTGATAAATTTGGCGACAAGTTTGAAATGTTCCATATGACTGTACCATTTTTCGGTAAGGAAAGTGGCGAAATCGCAGTTAAAGGCAATGATAAGCAGACGGCGATTGAAATTGTCCTTGACAAACTTGGCTTGACCAAGGCAGATGCCATTTCTTTTGGCGATGCGAACAACGACCTAGCCATGTTTCGTGCCTGTGGCTACAATGTTGCCATGGGCAATGGAACTGACGAAATCAAAGCAGCAGCAAGTGAAGTGACGGCAGATGTTGAACACGATGGCATTGCGGCTAGCTTTGAAAAAAATAATTATTTTAAATCATGATACTAAAAGCGGTGCGCCCAAGGCGCAAACTTTCGTAGAAAATTAGTGATTTGCCGTAAAGGAGCATAGCTCGTGCGGACAAATCGTCTATTTTCCTAGAAAGTTAGCTTGAAGTTCAAATAAAAACATGATACTAAAAGCGGTGCGCCCAAGGCGCAAACTTTTGTAGAAAATTAGTGATTTGCCGTAAGGGAGCATAGCTCGTGCGGACAAATCGTCTATTTTCCTAAAAAGTTAGCTTGAAGTTCAAATAAAAACATGATACTAAAAGCGGTGCGCCCAAGGCGCAAACTTTCGTAGAAAATTAGTGATTTGCCGTAAGGGAGCATAGCTCGTGCGGACAAATTGTCTATTTTCCTAGAAAATTAGCTTGAAGTTCAAATAAAGGAGAAAATTCATGGGATTTCCAAAAAACTTTTTATGGGGTGGCGCAACTGCCGCTAACCAATGTGAAGGCGGCTATAACGAGGATGGACGTGGTCTTGCAAACGTTGATGTTGTACCACTCGGCAAAGATCGCTTTCCAATCATTACAGGTGAAATGAAACATTTGGCATTTGACAACGAACACTTTTATCCTGCTAAAGAAGCGATTGATATGTACCACTATTTCAAAGAGGACATCAAACTTTTTGGCGAAATGGGCTTTAAAACTTATCGTTTGTCAATTGCTTGGACACGTATTTTCCCGATGGGCGACGAGGCTGAGCCAAATGAGGCTGGTCTGAAATTTTATGAAGACTTGTTCAAAGAATGCCACAAATATGGCATTGAACCCTTGGTTACGATTACGCATTTTGACTGTCCGATTCATTTGATTGAGGCCTATGGTGGTTGGAAAAATCGCAAACTCGTTGATTTTTATGAAAAATTAGTGCGCGTTTTGTTCACACGTTATAAAGGTTTGGTCAAATATTGGCTGACATTCAACGAAATCAATATGATTCTCCATGCGCCATTTATGGGTGCTGGCCTGACTTTTGAAGACGGCGAAGATCAAGAATTGGCAAAATACACAGCAGCACATCACGAGTTGATGGCGAGTGCGATTGCAACGAAAATCGCACACGAGATTGATCCAGAAAATCAAGTTGGTTGTATGATGGCGGGTGCGGTTTACTATCCTTATTCATGTCGTCCTGGCGATGTTTGGGCAGCTTATGAGGATGCGCGTGACGAGTATTATCTGATTGACGTGCAAGCGCGTGGCGAATATCCGCGTTATTTCCTTAAACGTTTGGAACGCAAAGGGATTAAGTTGCCAATACTTGACGGCGACCTTGAATTTTTGAAAGCCAACACTGTTGACTTTGTGTCGTTCAGTTACTATGCGACTCGCGTTTCTATCGGTCCTGATAATGATGAAGTAGAATTTACAGCATCAAATATTTTCGATTCTGTCAAAAACCCTTATCTCGAATCAAGCGAATGGGGATGGCAGATTGACCCTCAAGGTTTCCGCACAACAATCAACAGTCTGTACGACCGTTATCAAAAACCACTTTTCGTGGTTGAAAATGGTCTAGGTGCGGTTGATACACCTGACGAAAATGGCTACGTTGCGGATGATTACCGCATTGACTACATGGCGCAACACGTGGATGCTATGCGCGATGCCATTGACCTTGACGGTGTTGAAATGCTTGGCTACACGTCTTGGGGCTGTATTGACCTCGTATCTGCCGGCACTGGCGAAATGAAGAAACGCTATGGTTTCATTTATGTTGACCGTGATAATGAAGGCAATGGGACGCTCAAGCGCACACCGAAGAAATCATTTAACTGGTATAAACAAGTCATCGCAAGTAACGGCGAAGACACGTCTTGGACGAAAGAATAAGATAACAAGGAGGAGGCTGGCTATTCAGCCTCTTTTTGCTTAAAAAACGCAACCAAACAAAAACTGGATGAACGAAAGGAAATCAACCGTAATGAAATTAATTATCGCAAAAGATTTTGATGAAATGAGCGCACTTGGCGCAACAGAAGTTATCAGCTACCTCCAAAAAGACAAACGTGTCAATCTTGCCATTACAGCGGGCAGTACACCAACAGGTGTTTATGAAAAATTGACACCATTTGTCAAAAATCGCCCCGAATTTTCAAATGCGCATTACTACAATTTTGACGAAGTGCCATTTAAAACCAAAGACGGCTATGGCGTGACCATGGGCAATCTCGACCGACTTTTTTTCACGCCAGCTGAGATTTCAGCGGAAAATATTCACGTTTTGGACGAAAATAATTATCAAGAGCAAGATGCACGCCTTGCCGCTGATGGTGGTTTGGACTTGATTATGCTAGGGCTTGGTGGCGATGGACATTTCTGTGGCAATCTCCCCAACACGACTAAGTTTGGCGATTTGACGTCAAGCGTGGCTGTTGATGCCACACCAAACATGCACGATATTCTCCTTAGCGAAGTGGGTGGCGATGAGCGCAACGTCCCTGACTACTACGTCACGATGGGTCCACGCAGTGTCATGGCGGCTCGCAAGATTTTACTTTTGGTCAATGGTAAACATAAAGCTGAGATTTTGAAAAGAGTTTTGGAAGGGCCAGTCACAGAAGATGTTCCGTCAACGATTTTGACTCTACACCCAAATCTGTTGATTATTGCAGATGAAGAGGCGGCTAGTTTGCTTGCTAAATAGTTCAGATTCAAAGGAAAATAAAAAGAGGCTGGGACAAAAGTCGAAAATTAGCAGAATTTAGCTAACTATAAAATAGAAAAACCACATGAAATCAACGTTTTCAAAAACGAATTTCATGCGGTTTTTCTATTTTTGAAACTTTTGTCCCGGCCTCGTTTTCTTACAATTTATCATTAATAAATTTCACAAAATGATTCCACATGACCTTGATGGCATTACTTCGTTTAACAGAAGTAGTTGCCGTCAAATAAAAAGTTTCGCCGTCATGATTTGGCAAGTAGCCCAAATCATCCTTGATTGAAAATGTGACTCTAACAAGTTTTTGTCCTTTTTTAATTGCAGCAGTGACATTAGCATTTTGTTTTTTATTAAAAGCAATCGTTGTTTTAGTATCCATATCGAGCATTGGCACGACAGCAGAAAAATTTTCAGCTGGCAAGACTTCAACGCTTTTTTGATTACCATCCAAAACAGTGAGCTTATTTGGTGCACCGTGATTAGCCATTTTAACGCCTTTGAGCGCAATATCCTGTGTTTTCCAGTTGCCATAGACATAATTCATTAGCCCGCTTGTCTCGCTAAAGCGCGCATAATCGTCATTTTCTGCATTCTCAGCATTTAGTACAACTGTGATAATTCGGAAGTCATTTTGAATTGTTGTGGCAACAAAACAAGCACCAGCAAATTCAGTCGTTCCTGTTTTAAGACCGTCAACGCCATCGCGAGCAGCGGGTAATGTTGGTAGCATATAATTGTAAGTAGTAAGTTCTTGCTCAGATTCACCACCTTCATCAAAGATAGCCTCAGTTTTTTTAGTCGTTTCTAAAATCTCAGGGAAATCTGAAATCAGATGTTGGGCAATAATCGCCACATCCTTGGCGGATAGCTGATTTTCATCTGTTTCCGCTGAACCAGGATAGATATTTTCGCCAAGAACACTATTACTAAGCCCAGTAGCATTGACAAGTTTAGCATCACTAATGCCCCAATAAGTCAACTTCGCTTTCATCATATCAACGAATTTGGGCTCGGACCCACCAATCGTTTCAGCTAAAGTAATTGCCGCCGAATTTGCCGATTGAATCATTGCCGCATTAAATAAATCTCGAATTGTAAAAGTCTCATCCTTATTCATAACAGCAATATTTGAAGCTTCAGGATTCTGCGTCAACTCATAGGCATAGTCGCTCATCATGATTTTATCGTCCCAGTGCAGTGTCCCATTTTTGATAGCCTCAAGCGTTAGATAAGCTGTGATTGTTTTGGTAATGGAGGCAATCCCCATCGCCTCATCAACATTTTTTGCATAGAAAATTTTTCCACTAACAGGGTCAATGGCAATTGCAGCCTTTGCAGCGACATCAAAAGGTTCAGAATCGCTAGTCACAGAGCTTTCAGATGTTTCAGCAGATTCATCCGTCGTTTGTATCAATTCGTCATCCTCAGCACGAACAATCACTGTAATTGGCGCAACAATCGCCCCAAAACAAATGGCAAAAGACATTATAAATAGTAATAGTTTCTTTTTCATAATAAAATTATATCAAAATTTCAACGTTTTTGTTATCTATAAACAAATAAAAATGGTGCATTATGATAAAAATTTGACATTTATCAAAAATAATGATAAACTATAAAACGGTACTTTTTCATTTGGTCAAACAAAAGGAGCATGGCGATTGAACAATTGACATGTAGTATCCAAACTTCTTGTTGGAACTTGGTTTAAGCGACCATATACCGACACAACTAAACGAAAAAACGAAAGGAATGCTATCAATTTCATTAGCGCTTATTGACTTTTAGTCAAAATGATCATTGATAGCAAGTAAGAAATGCCTACTATTAACCAATTGGTTCGCAAACCGCGTAAATCAAAAGTCGTTAAATCTACTGCACCGGCTTTGAACGTTGGCTACAACAGCCGTAAAAAAGTTCAAACTAAGACAAATTCACCACAAAAACGTGGGGTTGCCACTCGTGTAGGGACAATGACACCGAAAAAACCTAACTCAGCTTTGCGTAAATTCGCTCGTGTGCGTTTGTCAAATCTGATTGAAGTGACTGCTTACATTCCAGGTATTGGACACAACTTGCAAGAACATAGTGTGGTTCTTTTGCGTGGTGGTCGTGTAAAAGACTTGCCAGGGGTACGTTACCATATCGTTCGTGGCGCACTTGATACAGCTGGTGTGACAGATCGTAAACAAAGCCGTTCTAAATACGGTACTAAAAAACCAAAAGCATAATCGAAAGGAGATAAGATAAATGCGTAAAAATCGTGCACCAAAACGTGAAGTTTTGCCAGATCCACTTTATAACTCAGTAGTTGTTACACGCCTTATCAATCGCGTTATGCTTGATGGTAAACGTGGTACTTCAGCAAGTATCGTCTACGGCGCTTTTGAACAAATCAAAGAAGCAACTGGAACAGAAGCTATCGAAGTATTTGAACAAGCGATGGAAAACATCATGCCTGTCCTTGAAGTTCGCGCTCGCCGTGTTGGTGGGTCAAACTATCAAGTCCCAGTTGAAGTTCGTCCAGAACGCCGTGTGACACTTGGTTTGCGTTGGTTGGTAACAATCGCCCGCAAACGTGGTGAACATACAATGCAAGATCGTCTTGCCAAAGAAATCATGGATGCAGCTAATAACACAGGTGCTGCTGTCAAAAAACGTGAAGACACTCACAAAATGGCAGAAGCTAACCGTGCGTTCGCTCACTTCCGCTGGTAATTTTTGCGTGAGCAAACGTTGCCTAGCGACCTTTTCATAAGAAAAGACAGAGAGACTAACAAATAACTATTTCATACTTGAAATAAATCGAAAAACACTAGGTAGGCAACCTGCCTACTTAGTGTTTTTTACAAGCTTATGTTAAGGTGTAAACACTTCTAACTTGTCAACTGTTTGAGGTTTTAAAAATTCAAATAGTCGTCACTTAAACATTTAAAAAGGAGAACAAAAAACTCATGGCTCGTGAATATTCACTAGAGAAAACACGTAATATCGGTATCATGGCTCACGTTGATGCTGGTAAAACAACAACAACTGAGCGTATCTTATACCACACAGGGAAGATCCACAAAATTGGTGAAACGCATGATGGCGCATCACAAATGGACTGGATGGAGCAAGAACAAGAACGTGGTATCACAATCACTTCAGCTGCAACAACAGCTTTTTGGAAAAACAACCGTGTAAATATTATTGACACGCCAGGTCACGTGGACTTTACAATTGAAGTGCAACGTTCACTTCGTGTCCTTGACGGTGCAGTAACTGTTCTTGATTCACAAACAGGGGTTGAACCACAGACTGAAACAGTTTGGCGTCAAGCAACTGAATACAAAGTACCACGTATCGTTTTTGCCAATAAAATGGACAAAACAGGTGCTGATTTCTTGTACTCACTTTCTACTTTGAAAGATCGTTTACAAGCCAATGCGCACCCAATCCAACTCCCAATCGGTGCTGAAGATGACCTCAAAGGTATCATTGACCTTGTTGAGATGAAGGCTTATTTCTACGACGGCAAGCCAGAAGAAGAACCAACTGAGGGCGATATTCCAGCAGATATGCAAGAGCTTGCTGAAGAATGGCGTGCTAATCTTGTAGAGGCAGCAGCCGATACAGATGAGGACTTGATGATGAAATATCTCGAAGGAGAAGAAATCACAATTCCTGAACTCAAAGCAGCTATCCGTCAAGCAACAATTCAAGCCGATTTCTTCCCAATGTTGGGCGGTTCAGCTTACAAAAATATCGGTGTAAAATTGATGCTTGATGCCGTCCTTGACTACCTTCCAGCACCAACTGATGTCCCTGCTATCAATGGTATCAACCCTAAAACTGATGAAGAAGTGCAACGTCACGCATCAGATGAAGAACCATTTTCAGCAATTGCTTTCAAGATTATGACAGACCCATTTGTTGGGAAACTCACATTCTTCCGCGTTTACTCTGGTATTGTTGAGTCAGGCTCTTACGTTCTCAATGCAACAAAAGGCAAACGCGAACGTATCGGTCGTATTGTGCAAATGCACGCCGCTCACCGCTCAGAAATTGACACTGTTTACGCTGGTGATATTGCTGCGGCTATCGGTTTCAAGGATACAACAACAGGTGATACTTTGTCAGCTGAAGATTCTCCAGTTATCCTTGAATCAATCGAATTCCCAGAACCAGTTATCCAAATCGCGATTGAACCTAAAACAAAAGCTGACCAAGATAAAATGGGCATCGGTCTCCAAAAACTTGCTGAAGAAGATCCGTCATTCCGCGTTGAAACAAACGTTGAAACAGGCGAAACCGTCATCTCTGGTATGGGCGAACTCCACTTGGATGTCCTCGTTGACCGTCTCCGCCGTGAGCATAAGGTTGAGGCAAATGTAGGCGCACCTCAAGTATCTTACCGCGAAACTTTCCGTGCCTCAACACAAGCGCGTGGTTTCTTCAAACGCCAATCAGGTGGTAAAGGTCAATTCGGTGACGTTTGGATTGAATTTACACCAAATGAAGAAGGCAAAGGATTTGAGTTTGAAAACGCAATCGTCGGTGGGGTTGTACCGCGTGAATTTATCCCAGCCGTTGAAAAAGGTCTCGTTGAGACAATGGCAAATGGTGTCCTTGCTGGTTATCCGCTCGTTGACGTCAAAGCGAAACTTTACGATGGCTCATACCACGATGTCGATTCAAGTGAAACGGCCTTTAAAGTTGCCGCATCACTCGCTTTGAAAGAAGCTGCGAAGACAGCTGCACCAGCTATCCTTGAACCAATGATGAAAGTGACAATTACAGTACCAGAAGAATATCTTGGCGATATTTTCGGTCATGTTAGCTCACGTCGTGGTCGTGTTGAAGGACAAGAAGCGCTTGGTAATTCATTGATTGTAAATGCCATCGTGCCACTTGCTGAAATGTTCGGCTATGCCACAACTTTGCGCTCAGCAACACAAGGTCGCGGTACATTCATGATGGTATTTGACCATTACGAAGACGTACCAAAATCAGTTCAAGAAGAAATTATCAAGAAAAACCAAGGATAATTATCCGAATATTAAAACACGAACAATTTCTATTGTTCGTGTTTTTTTGATATAATGGTGTGAGAATAGATAAAAGAAATCAGGTAGCACCCAAACGCCTAAGCGGTTTATTAGGGGATAGCCCTCCCTAAAATCTTTGCGACTTTCGTCGCTCAATCACTAAAGATAATATAAATGCCCCTTTTAAAATTTGCCAAATCAGGGATTTAACTCGTATAATGTAATTAACCACACATACGGGTATTACCCTATGACAATCAAAGGAGAGCAGTATATGTCTAGTATAATCTATATCGGAATGGATGTCCACAAAAAAAGTTTCAATCTCTGTGCCTTAGATGGTCGCACAGGCGAACTTCTTGCAGAAACACGCTGTAACTCTGAAGTTAAAGACGTAAAAAATTTGTCAATCACATCGTTGAAGAAATGGCAGATGACGTTTTTGTGAAAGTCGGCTATGAAGCAGGTTGCTTAGGCTACGCTTTATATCATTCATTGACAGCCCTTGGTTTAGACTGCGATA
>NZ_BLLI01000003.1 GCF_011170085.1 Pseudolactococcus hodotermopsidis
TGCTAAAATCAAAACCTTTAAGTGTATGGCTCAGAAATATCGTAATCGAAGAAAGAGGCACTTACTTCGTGCGTCCTTAATTTGTGGTATTATCAATTTCGAAATTTAATTTCGGGAGAAGTCTAATCAATAATTTTGGTATTTCAAAATATTTCTACGAAAATAACTTTTAAAATAGATTAACTAAAAATTAAATCGACAACTTACATGTATATTCCAGAAAAATTAAATTTGTGAAACGCCCGTGTCGAATCGTTAATAAATCTAGCGAAATCATAGCAAATATGATAAAATAAAGAGTACAAGTAAAAAATTTGTAAAAATGAAAGCGAGAAATAAAATGGTAGCAGCAAACGAGCTCAAGGCAGGAATGACTTTTGAATCAGATGGCAAACTTTTGCGTGTTCTTGAAGCTAGTCATCACAAACCAGGTAAGGGCAATACAATCATGCGGATGAAACTGCGTGATGTTCGTACAGGGTCAACTTTTGACACTTCTTACCGTCCTGAGGAAAAATTCGATCAAGCCATTATCGAAACGCACAATGCCCAATATCTCTATAAAATGGATGATACAGCGTATTTTATGGACAATGAAACTTATGACCAATACGAAATTCCAGTGGCAAATGTTGAAAATGAATTGAAGTTCATCCTTGAAAATGCTGAAGTGAAGATTCAATTTTTCGGTAATGAAGTCATTGGTGTGTCTGTACCATCAACTGTTGTCCTTGAAGTCGTTGAAACGCAACCGTCTATCAAGGGCGCAACGGTCACTGGTTCAGGAAAACCAGCTGTTATGGAAACGGGACTTGTTGTCAATGTGCCAGATTTCATTGAAATCGGTCAAAAACTCGAAATTAACACTGAAACTGGTGCTTATTTGAAGCGCGCCTAGACTGTTTCTTATTATCATTAATTGAGTATAGAAAGGAAAAACATGTCAGATATTATTAAAAGTCATCCCGAATCACTCGGAGAAATCGTCATTGCTCCACAAGTTGTCGAAACGATTGTTGCTATTGCTGCAGCAAAAGTTGAGGGTGTTTATGCCTTACGCAACAAGCGCTTTGCTGACCGTATTGGCAAAAAAGCTGACGGGCGTGGTGTTTATGTTCAACAAACTGACGATAAAATTATCGTTGACATCTATGTTTACTTGACTTACGGCGTTTCAGTGCCAAATGTTGCCATGGAAATGCAACGTGTCGTTAAAGATAACGTTCGTGATATGAGTGACATCGTGATTGATGACGTCAATATTCACGTATCAGGTATTATCCCTGAAAAAACACCGAAACCTGATTTCAAAGAACTCTTTGACGAGGACTTTTTGGATGCCGACTAAGCCCTTAAGTCAGCACGAAATTCGTATTCGTGCGGTTCAAACCCTGTATTTACTTGAAAATCAAGCTGATGAAACGGTTGAAAATGCCTTAGACTTTGCGCTTGGCTATGACGGTGACGTAAGAAAAGTAAGTGAGATCCCAGCCTTTTTAACAGAGCTGATTTATGGTGTTCGCACAAAAAAAGCA
Organism: Pseudolactococcus hodotermopsidis; assembly: GCF_011170085.1. Taxonomy (GTDB): domain Bacteria; phylum Bacillota; class Bacilli; order Lactobacillales; family Streptococcaceae; genus Pseudolactococcus; species Pseudolactococcus hodotermopsidis. The sequence goes on from NZ_BLLI01000003.1 coordinate 1,536, forward strand.
GAACTTGACGAAAAAATCACAACGCATTTGGCGAAAAACTGGTCAGTCAAACGACTTGCGCCAATCAATCGTGTCATTTTGCGACTCGGTACATTTGAGATTTGTTTTGCCGAAACGCCGCGTGTTGTTGCGATAAACGAAGCTATTGAACTTGCAAAAGCCTTCAATGATGAAAAAGATGCTAAGTTTATCAATGCGATTTTGACGAAAATTGAAGCAGAATAATCACTGATGAAACAAGTGATCATAGTTGCTTGTTTTTACATGAATAAATTATAAAAACACATGAATTACGTTTTTAAAACGCTGATTTCATGTGTTTTTTGGCGCATTTTTAATGGCTACTAGAAGATGATGAACTACTAGACTTGCTGTCATCAAATCTTGACGAAATTTTTAGTAGCAACATATCGTTATTGACTGTTGCTGAGATGATTCTACCTGATGCCAAGCTACTTTTATTATCAAATGAAACACGGAAATCAATGCCTAAATCTTTAAGTGTTTTAAACGCAGCAGACGAGTCCATATTGACGAGTGATTTTGGATCGATCTGGTCAATCGCTTTTTCGTATGCTTTCGGACTTTCCATAATCAAGGTTACAAAAGAATTGTCCATCATAACCATGGTGTCAGGTGCAATCGTCTGTTCCTTGACAATCGTTGTTTTAACGCCACTATAAGTAATATGATCAAGCGGATAGCCCATGGCATTCAAGGTTTGTAAGGCATTATCATAGCTCATGCCAATCAAACTTGGGAAAGCTACGGTTCTAAGAACGCTACCACTTGAGACGGTAAAGCTAATGTCCTCAGGAGATTGGAGGGAATAGTTATCATTTTTTTCGGGAGTTTGTCGGATAATTTTCCCGATGTCAACGACTGTCGAATTTTCATAATTAACCTTGATTTTTTCAGCGGCAACACCCATTTCAATCAGCTTATCACGAGCTTCAGTCAAAGATTTATTAACCCAGTCACTCATCAAAAAAGCATCTTTTCCGTCACTAATTGTTATTTTTAAAATATCAGAGTGGCTATTGAAATTTTTGAAAGTTGTTTTATTTAAAATTGTTCCCGCTTTTTTAGATGAATATTGTCGTGTAATTTTAAGATTTTTATCGGTTAATTTATAATCTTCCCGAAGCTGATTAAGCGAGCTATCAGCCATTTTTCCTTGATAATCAGGAATGTCAACGCCCTTAAATTCACTGATATAAATGACAATATTGCCCAAATTTTTGGCAGCAGAACCCGCCTCAGGTGAAGTTTTCAGTGCAATGTTACTCTCACCATCATAAGTTGTGAATTTATAAGAGATTTTCTTGAAACCAACAGTGGTTAATTTATTGGACGCGTCAATTTTTGATAAGCCCTCAACATCAGGGACAATCAAATTTTTCGAGCTGTCAAAGAAGATATAGATAGCCGTTCCAGCACCGATTGCTGCAGCAAGAGCAATAAATAAAGCGAAACGACCAAAATAATGCCATAACGTTTTGAAAAAATGTTTTTCTTGTTTTCTAAAAGTTGTCATAGTTCTATTATAAATTAAAATGTTTAGATTTTCAAAGAAATAATAACTTTAAGATGAATTTTGTCTTGAAGTTGGGTTGTGTAGGCAATTGATTTCATTTATATTAGTGTTAATTCTTATCAGTTACACGATAGTTTCACTAAAAAATATTATGAATTTCTAAACAAAATTATCAAAATCTCATATTATAAAAAATATGAAGATAATAAGTCAAATTAATGTTTGATGTGACTCATGTTCTTTTTGATTGACATCAATTTCGATTGCTGAAAAGGCGACATCATGGTTTTTTAAAATTTGTCGTGCAACAGATTTTGCGCGTTTGTTATCAGAAATTTCTATCGTCATGTGCATCATAGCAGCATGCTTTTCACCATCAATGGACCAGATACAAAGTTCTGTTATTTTGCTAATTTCTGGCAAATTTTCTAATTCTCTGACTAATTTTTTGTAGTCAATCGTTTCAGGTGCTGCCTCCATTAGAATACGTAAAGTCCCGAAAAATTTGGGTATCGCTTCAGTCAGGATGAAAATAGCAATCCCTAGTGAAAGCAGTGGGTCGAGCCAATACCAAGGCTGAAAGTGCATAACGATTGACACGACTAGAACAGCAGCCCAACCAAGCACATCTTCCAACATATGCAGGTTAAGGATACTTTCATTGCGCGAGCTACCACGTGTCATCAGAAAAGCGCCGTAGCTATTAGCGACAATGGCGAAAATAGCTAGCCAAAACATGCCTGTTGTTTCAACAGGTCTTGGATGAATCAAGCGTGGTATTGCCTCAATGACTACAAAAACTGATCCAGTAAGGAGTATAACGCTTGTAATCAAAGCGCCGAGAAGTGAAAAACGTCGATAGCCCAAAGTAAAGGAAGTATCAGATTTTTTGCGTGAAATTTTCTCGAAAAACCAAGCAAAGCCAACAGCAATCGCATCGCCTGTATCATGGACAGCATCGGACATAATGGCGACTGAGCCAAACATAGCGCCGAAAATAAATTCGAGTACCGCAAAAGTTGCATTGAGCGCAAAAACAATCGTGATTCGTTTGCCCGCTGCGGCAGTTTTAGGGTCAGTGGAAGAGTTCTGGGTCATGAATATGGTCGCTTTCTAGCTCCTTGGCATGGTCAATGGAGACTTTTAAAAGTTGTAAAATGTGGCTATCGCCAATTTGATAAACACTGGCTTTACCAACTCTAATGTTGGCAACAAGCAAATGTTCTTTGAGTAATTTCAATTGATGAGAAACAGCAGATTGCTCTAAACCTAATTTTTCAGCGAGTTGTGAAACGTTTAAAGGACTTTCTGACAAGAGTAGGAGAATTTTGACACGAGTTGCATTTGCCAAAATCTTATGAATATGAACAATTTCTTTGACAATAACATCTGAATATTTTTTCATATGAATAGTTTATCATATGTTTAATCAAATAGCAAGAGTAGATGTAATTAACTCACGGAAATTTCATGGTTTATTACAATTATGTAACAAAAACAATAAAAGCCTTGAAAACATTGAGATTTTCATACTTTTTGCTATTTCTATAAGTTTGTCGTGCATATAAAAATTTTGAACTCTTTTGTAGAATTTTTATCTGTCATTTTTAAGACGATCTTACTTAAAGTCTTGATTTACAAGGCGTTTAGTGTATTTTAGAAATTGTGATGTCATTTACCTGTAACAAACCGTGAAATTTCCGTGGCAATTAACCGTTGGCTAGAACTGACGAAGAACAAAAATGGCATTATTCTTTTTTAGTTAATCAAGTATAAAATCAGTCATTTTTATGGTAAAATAAATTATATACTTATTTATAAACTAGAAAGAAGTTCGACTATTATGACACAACCATTATTTCTCAACTCTGTCTTGCAAGAAAAGATTTGGGGTGGTAATCATCTCAAAGATTTTGGTTACGATTTGCCGAGCGATAAAATCGGCGAATATTGGGCGATTTCAGCGCATCCCAATGGCGTTTCAGTCGTTAAAAATGGCGAATTTGCTGGTCAAAAGTTAGATGACCTTTACAAAAATCGTCGTGATTTGTTTGGTAACTCGAAAAAAGAAGTTTTTCCTTTATTGACTAAAATTCTTGATGCCAATGACTGGCTCAGTGTGCAAGTTCATCCTGACGATACTTATGGTCTGGCTAATGAAGGCGAACTTGGTAAGACGGAGTGTTGGTACATTATCTCGGCTGAGCCTAACGCTGAAATTATTTATGGGCATAATGCCAAGAATAAAGCGGAATTGCGTGCTATGATTGAATCTGGCGACTGGGATCATCTTTTAACGAAAGTTCAAGTTAAGGCGGGCGATTTTTTCTATGTGCCAAGTGGGACGATGCACGCGATTGGTAAAGGCATTTTGATTCTTGAAACGCAACAATCTTCTGACACAACTTATCGTGTTTATGATTTTGACCGTAAAGATGACAAGGGTAACTTGCGTGAGCTGCATATTGATAAATCTATTGATGTGCTGAATTACGGCGCACCCGCAAACACCGTGCCAGTTGTCACAAACGAAGAGAATCTCGTGAGAACCTCATATGTTTCAAATGATTTCTTCACAGTTGAAAAATGGGAAATTTCAGGTCTTGTCAAATTCATCAAGACTGCGCCTTATATGCTTTGCTCGGTTTTAGAGGGACAGGGAATCTTACGTGTTTGTGGCGAAAGTTATGCGCTTAAAAAAGGCGATCATTTTATCTTGCCAAGCGACATAGCTGCTTGGGAATTTGAGGGGAATTTAACCTTGATTGCTAGCCATGATGGCGAATAAGTGTTAATATTATAAAAAAATAGTCTCTTGACAGCAGACTATTTTTTTTATTTTATATCAATCAAGTTCTTTTAAATTTTAACGTCTTTGTTTCCCAGCATTTCGGTTTTTCTTATTTTTGTTAGCAGAAACACTGTTATTAAATTCTGTCTTAGTATTTATCACGTTTTTGGGTGTCACGTCTTTCAAGACTGTTGTCTTAACGACGGGAGGATTTTCTTCAAATTCTCTGTCAATTTTCGCACGCAAGTGCGGCTTAATCATGAACGTCACGATGATTTGTTGGATAACGCCGAACAAACCGCCGACAACCCAGTAAAGCGTCACACCTGCAGGCGAGCTAAATGAGAACATGATAATCATCAAGGGACTCATGAACATCATCGTTTTCATCTGTTTCTTTTGCTCTTCGTCAATGCCGATAGTTGAGAGGAAACTTTGCAAGAAATAGAAAGCACCCGCGACTACTGTCAAGACAAGACTTGATTTGCCAAGGTCAATGCCGAGGAAAGTCGCCTCTGTAATGCCATTCGTATAACGCGCAGCATAAAAGAGTGCAGAGAAGAATGGCATTTGAATCAGCATTGGCAGACAGCCCATAGAGGCGAACATGTTGATGCCATTTTCCTTTTGTGCTTGCATCAGCTCTGTTTGTGCCGCCATTTTTTCTTCGTTATTAGTCGCCTTGTTCACTCTTTGTTGAATCGGTTCAAGGACAGGTTTCAGATAACGCATTTTTTCTTGCATATAGCTTGATTTGTAGGCTTGATTCAGACCAAGAGGTAAGATTAGCAAACGAACAATGACTGTGACAAGAATAATTGCAAGTCCAAAGCCAAAACCAAGGTCATTTGCAAAAAATTCAACTGCCTTACTCATCGGTTTGACAAGCAAATTATAAACCCAACCTTCACCAGTCGGCTGACCTTTTTTTGTTTTGACACAGCCAGTTAAAAATAGCAGTGCTGTTAGCATAAAGCCAGATAAAAAGAGTCGTTTAGTTATTTTTTTCAATGTTATTCCTAATTTCTAAATTATAGTCACTAACTATTTTACCACAAAAAAACAAGATTTTGATACGTCCTAAGACTGAAATCTTGTTTTTCTGTGATTTATTTGATAAAGTTTTTAATTTCTTGGTCAAATTTGACGAGTTTTTCAGCTGAAAGGTCATTGGTTTCAGCAACAGCTGCCAGATAGAATTTGATTTTTGGCTCAGTGCCAGAGGGGCGAACAGCAATCCATGACCCGTCTTCGAGATGATATTTGAGGACATCTGACGGTGGTGTTGTCAATTTTTCAACTCTACCATCAAGAGAAGTTGCCGTATTTTCAAGGAAATCTTCAGTCAAGATAACTTTAATACCATTAAAAGCTGTCGGTTGATTGCCACGGAATTTATCCATAACCGCTTTAATTTGCGCTGCGCCATCAATTCCCTCAAGCGTGACAGAAACGGTATTTTCAAGATAGTAGCCGTATTCCGCATAAATAGCTTGAATGCCGTCATACAGAGTCTTACCGAGCGATTTGTAGTAGGCAGCGACCTCACAAATCAAAAGGAGCGCTTGAATCGCATCTTTATCGCGAACGAAAGGTTTGATGAGGTAGCCAAACGACTCCTCAAAGCCCATCATATAAGTCTGTGAGCCAGTTTCTTCAAATTCTTGGATCTTTTCAGCAATGAATTTGAAACCTGTCAAGACGTTTAACATTTTGACATCGTAAGACTTGGCAATCGCTGTCACCAATTCTGTGGAAACGATTGATTTGACAATGGCAGCATTACTAGGGAGCGTGCCAGCCTGTTTGTGCGCCTCAAGGATATATTTTGCCAAAACAGCGCCGATTTGATTACCTGTCAAAGGTTGATAATCGCCATTTGGCAAGCGCACTTCAACACCGATACGGTCAGCATCCGGGTCAGTTGCGACCAACATATCAGCATCAACTTTGCGACCAAGTTCTTCAGAATAGGCAAAAGCAGCTTGATTTTCAGGATTTGGTGATTTCAAAGTTGGGAAATCGCCGTCAGGAATGGCCTGCGCTTCAACAACGGCGATTTTTTCAAAGCCAGCCTGTGCCAATGTTTTACGACCAAGCATCTCGCCTGTGCCATGGAGCGGTGTGAAAACGATATTGAGGTTTTTGCCAAATTCGTCAATGACTTTTTGGTTAATGGTCACAGATTTAACATTTTCAAGGTATTTTTTATCAATTTCATCGCCAATGACCGTGATGAGCTCGCTATTTTCATCAGCTAATTTGATTGTGAAAATATCATCAATCTCTTTGATATAGTCTGTCAGTTTATCCGCATCTTCTGGCGGCATTTGTCCGCCATCCTCGCCATAAACCTTGTAACCATTGTACGGCGCAGGATTGTGCGAGGCGGTAATCATGATACCAGTCAGCGTATTGAGCTCACGAATGGCAAATGACAGCTCGGGTGTCGGGCGCAAAGACTCGAAAACATAAGACGGAATGTCGTGTTGCGCCAAAACGCGTGCCGCCTCAAAGGCGAACTCACGAGAAAAATGGCGTGAATCATAAGCAATCGCAACGCCACGTTTTTTAGCGTCCCCCTTAGAGTCCATGAGACGTGCAAGACCCTCAGTCGTTTCGCGTGCTGTGTAGATGTTCATGCGGTTAGTTCCCGCACCAATCAAGCCCCGTTGCCCCGCCGTCCCGAAAGCAAGTGAGGTATAAAAGGCATCCTCCCTTGTTTTTTCAGTCATGTTGGCAAGTTCAGTTTTGAGATAGTCAGGCAATTCTGCGAAGTCAGCCCATTTTTGATAAGTTTCTTTATAAGACAATGTTGTCTCCTTTCGCTTGTAAGCATTCCAATACGTTCAATTCCATTTTATCAAAAAAAAGCGTGAATTTCACGCTTTAACTGCTTTACTTTCTCATTTTGCTTAAAATGGGGACTAATGCAGCTGTTAAGACTGTTGCTGCAATACTTTCAGCGATTGAATTTGTTGCAATGATTGAGGCAATCAAGGCTTTAAAAGTCATATTCAATTCATTATTGAAAAAAAGGAAAGCTGAACTCAAGACGAGAACGGTATTGGTCGCAGAGCCAAAAAAGCCAGAAAGACCCGCACCAAATCGGTTTTTAGCTAACTGATAAATGAAAAAGGGCAGAATCCCGACAATAATCCGAGGAATAAAGGCAACGAAAAGTGACCAACCATTACCATGAGGCGCAAAAGGAGAGAATAAAAAGGAGGTTGGAATCGGCGCAAATGTCGAGTTCAAAAAGGAAATCATTCCCATGGCAAAGCCTAAAAATGCTCCTTTGCGCCAACCGAGAATAATCGAGCCAATAATCACTGGAATATGAACCAAAGTCGGTTGAATCGGAAAAGGCCAGACGGTATAAACGATTTTGGAAAGCAACTGAATCACTACCATAATGGCGATAAAAATACCAAGAATGGCAATATCAGAGGCTTTTGAGTGTTTTTTGGAGTTTGTCATGTGAGATGATAAGCCAACTTAAAAAGTCAGACTCAAATCCTTTCGTGTTTTTGTTTATTATAGCACAAATTTAGCTGATTTCAGTAAATTTTCAAGAATTTGTGATAATTTCTTGAATTTTTTCAACAATATCGGAAACATCTGCCAAAGCGCCCTTACCTAAATCGCCACAGGCTAATAAAGCAATTTTTGGCTCAATTTCGGTAAAACCAATGTTTTTTAAAGTCTGGATATTACGTTGCGTTAAGCTATTTTCATACATGTTGGTGTTCATAGCGGGGGCAATGACTTTCTTGACACCTTGCGGGAGCGCTAGCGCCACGCTTGATACAATATCATCTGCTCGACCTTGCGCCAAGCGCGCAATCGTATCAGCAGAGGCGGGTGCAACGAGGAAAATCTCGGTATGTTTTGCCAAATCAATGTGGTTGACGACCTCGGCTCGCTCCTCAGCCATGACACTGGTATGAACAGGGCGTTTGGACAGGACTTGCAAGGTCATGGGCGTGATGAAAGCCTGTGCAGCCTCTGTCATCAAAACGGTTACGTCGTGACCGAGTTTACCTAAGCTAGATGTGATGTCAGCGGCCTTGTAGGCGGATATGCTACCAGTTACGGCGAGTGTGATTTTGGTCATAAGTCTCCTTACTTTTTGCGACAATCAAGTCGGCAATGTCAAGTTTCGTCTTTGCTTCTATTATAGCATTTTGGCTGACGAGCAGCCCGAGATGGCGCTCAGCCGTGATAGTCGTCAGGTCATTTGCTAGGATAAAATCTGCCTTATTTTGGGTTAATGATGTGCTGGCAACTTGAATGAGATGTTCTTTTGGGACATCAACCAGCAACTTGAATCCAAATAAAATAACATTTTGGTTAATCGTTTTAATTGATTTTATAACTTTTGGGGTCTTTTTCAAAAACAGAACTTGATAATCAGAATGAGAAGAAATTTTCTTTTCTTCATTACTAGCGCTCAGAAATTCTGTTATATCATCAGACTTGGCTACCGTCTCAAAGTCAGTCATATAAATGGGCGTATAGTCAGAAACCGCCATACTATGCACAACGACATCAACAGTTGGCAGATAATTTTGCATAGTTTCAAGCAAATTAGCGACACCAGAAATCCGAATAATCGTCAAATTATCATGATTGTCAGGCACAAGTGCTTGCAATCCAGCTAATAAAATAACTTCATGATTTTGAATAAGAAAACGCTCGGCAATAAGTTTTCCCAGCCTACCAGTCGCAAAATTGGTAATACCACGAACGCTATCAATGTTTTCAGTCGTCCCGCCAGACGTAATAAGAACGCGCATAAAACTCCTTTCTCAACCGTTTTTGTTATTATATCATAAAATTCGCAGCCAGTGAACTTTATGATATAATTTTGCATCTTATTTTGTTAAAAATAAATGCAAAAAAGCGTTATGTAGTCAGATACGTAGCGCTTTGTGTTGGCGTTCACAACCCAAATTATGATTAAACTATACCACAAAAAGTTATGTTGTCAGATTTTAAGAAATAGTCATCAGTTTGAGCTTAATCTTTATACAGAACTCGCTTTTCGTAGCAGTTTAATCAACTTTTTTCATTTCACCCTCTGGGAAATAAGTGCCTTCTTTCATGTCATTGATAAAAACATGAATGGCACTTTTGGGCGCAGTTGTATTTTTGAGGACAGCCTCAGTAATATCACGAGCGAGCTGATTTTTTTGCTCTTGCGTGCGACCTTCAAATAATTCTACACGGACAAATGGCATAATTTTAGTAACCTCTTTTCTTGTTTGATAATATTTTTGCATATTTTTCCTAAAATATCAAGTAAATAGATTGATTATGCTAGGAATTTCATATATTTAGTGAAAAATGGTATAATTGAAGTAGTAAATACTTGACATGGAGAGATAGTGTGGGAAAAATTATAACTTTTCTTGAAAATATTTTGAATTATTTATGCACGATTACAGCAGATGGTTTACTAGGTTTTTTGGGAGCATTAGTTGGAGTTTTTGGTACATTTTTTGTAGTAAGATACCAAATTAAAAAAGAGCGAGAAATCGCTAAGGAAAATGATAGACCAATTCTAAAATCAACTAACTCAACTGGATACATAGATTTTGATGATGAACAGACTAAATCTATTGAATTGAATATTGTTAATGCAGGAGAAACACCTGCTTTAGATATTCATGTTGAAGTACGTACTTTCTATAAAAATTATTTTCTTAAGGTAAAAGAAGAACTTTCTATTGATAAGATTTTTGATAGGAAGTATGATGTACTGATGGGTGGAGATTTACTAAAAATTCCTATTGTCGTAAATAACTTTGAAAAAATGAGGAAAAATAGTGAAGGTTGCTCAATTTTTATTGATCAATTAAATAGTACTTTGGAACAAAATAATAATATGACGTTTTTTCTGAAAATAACATTTACTAATAGAGATGGGAAGAGTACTGAAGAAAAAGCAATTTTCAATTTGAAATGGTCAAACTTGAAATTTACTGATGAAAGTAGGACAATTCTTAGTTATGTGAATTTTGTTTTGGAAGCTGGTTGGGGCAAAGTTCCAGAAGGGTTTGATAGATTGAATTACAAAAAAATACATTGATTTTTCAAATTCATTTAATGTTAATATATAAATATAAGCTCAAAAAGTTCAAATGTTCTGCAAAGAAAATATCAACCAACATTTAGCATATCGTTAGCAAGTTTGCCGAAGTTTGAGGTGGTGGAATGAGAAATGCACTCAAACTCGCAAAAACGTGTGAAATTTCAAATGAAATGAAAAAAGCAAGGAATGCTTGCATACACATGCCTTGCTTTATTTTTTGTAGTCAATTCTAAAATAATCTAGGTGTTTTTTAAATTTATCTTGTGCCGTCAAACAAGTATCTATCAAATACCCATGTTCCTCTTCCCATTGAGATAACCCTCGATAATAAAATAGTTTCAGATTATCTTCAATGATGAAAGGCACGATATTATTTCGGAGCAATTCTTTGAACATTAGCAAACGCCCAACACGACCATTGCCGTCTTGAAAGGGATGAATAGACTCAAAGGCATAATGAAAAGCTAAAATTTCTTCAAAAGTTTTGATTTTGTTGCTATTGTAGGTTAGAAGAAGTTGTCTCATCTTTTTAGACACTTCTTCTGGTTGACAACTTTCCTTGCCACCAACCTCGTTTGGGATCTTTTTATAATCGCCAACCGCAAACCATTCTTTTCTTGAATCACTTGTTCCATTTTTTAAGATAAAATGAAGTTCTTTAATCAATTTTTCAGTAAGCGGCTTTTTCGCCTGTTCAATGATGAGGTCAATACACCGAAAATGATTAGCCGTTTCCACAATATCATCTACATTGAGGCTATTAGAATTTATGCCAACCGTATTTGTTTCAAAAATATATCTCGTTTGGTCATGCGTTAGCGTACTGCCCTCGATATGGTTGGAATTGTAGGTTAGGTCGATTTGGATTTTATGGTAAATCCCGCCCTTTACTTTCCCACGTTCTTCATCTTGCAAAATTTCAAGTAGTGTTCTATGATTCGAGATTACTTGATTTTTTCGTCTAGGTTTTTCAGCATTGTCGGGAATCAACCAAGTTTTTCCTTTTAATTTTGCACCTGCAATCCGACCTTGATTGGCATAGTTACGCACTGAACGCTCTGATAGTTGCCATTTTTCTGCGATTTCTGATACTGATAAGTCTGCCATAAACCCTTCCCATATATTTATTATACCATTTTATCGGCAAAATAAATCATTTATATATTATTAAAATAATAAATTTTGCCGATAATCAAGCGAAGAACTCAAATTTTACTCGAAACTGACAAAAAAGCACATAAATATGCTGTAATGAGAGTTATGCTCTCTATTTTTGAATTTGCTAAATTTTATTTAGGTTAGAAAAACGAATATTTCTAAAAAGTGATATAATTAAACTATTAAATAATTGACATGGAGAAATAAAGTGATACAATTGGACAGCCAACAGCCAACAGCCAACAGCCAACAGCCAACAGCGTAAATTTTACGTTTTTTCGTCATATTTTAATAAAAAGTCGTACTCTCAAGAGTGCGACTTTTTTGGTGCTCTCATATGAATAAACGTCTAATTAAAAGTAAGCATCGTGTTCAAAAACATGGAGAAGTTTTCACGCCCAGTTGGATGGTTGAGAAAATGTTAGATATTCAAGGTGTGAAAGAAGACACTTACGATGTGACGAAAACATTTTTAGAGCCAGCAGCAGGAGATGGAAATTTTCTTGTAGCGATTTTAAAGCGAAAATTAGTAGGTGTTAAAGAGACTTTCAGTCCAAAATATTGGCAAACAAAATCACTTTTTGCTTTGTCATCTATTTATGGTATTGAATTTTTGGCAGATAATCTTGAGATTGCTCGTTATCGGATGTTTCTTTATTATTTAGATTGGTATGAAGAAACATTTGGTCAAAAATTGAATAGTAGAAAAGACATCTATAAGTCTGCTTATTTTCTTATCCAAAAAAATATTGTTCGTGGTAATACTTTAACAAAGTGTCATCCTGAAACCGGTGCGCCTATCGTATTTAATGAGTGGCGACGAGTCAAGGGAAGTGCAAGCAAAGTGGAAAGGGTTGAATTTTCTTTTGCGGAATTGTTAAATGAGAAAATTACTTTAGAATCAGGCATTTCAGAGGGACAATTAAGTTTATTTGACCTAGAGGGCGACGATACTGAACAAAAGAAAATAATAGCTACAATCATTGATATACAGAAAGTTTACCAATTGGAGGGAAAGTAAATGACATCAAATTTTGAATTTTTGATGGTTGAGACGGATACAGCTATTCTTTTTGAAACAGCTAATTTTGCTGAACAAAATTATATCCAAAAAGATTATGAGGGCACATTGACTAAAGTCGGGAAAATGGCTAAAAAAGTTGCATTTTCTACCGCGGAACAGGAAAATATTATTTTGCCTGAACGTTCGACGTTTAATGATTATCTCTCTGAACTCAAACAAAATAATATCGAATCTTATATTTTAGATGGATTTTATAGTATTAAGGGAATAGGAAATAAAGCAGCTCATGTGATTAATTCACAAGAGGCGACAAAGGAAAATGCTTTAAAAGCGCTTAATCACATCTTTATTATTCTTGTTTGGTATGTCAAGAGGTATACAGATACAGATATTCAAACAGCTTATTTGGATTTTTTGGAGCCAGAGGCTGAAAAACGTTATCAAACTGCTGAGAGAAAACTAATTTATATTCAAAGCGGTAAGTGGTCGCAATATGATGGCTATGAAAAAATTGGTGATGCCTCAATAGAAGATTTTGAAATTGACCAGTCTCCTAATAGTAAAGATTTGCAAAAAGCCGCAGATAATACAGTTCGTGCTTATATGAATAGGGCGGGTGTACCTTATACCATTCATTGGGCAGAACTTGCTTACTCTAAAATAGAAAAGCGCTTTTTTAGAGATTACGATGTTCATGAAGTATTAAAACGTTCGGGATATAGTCCAAAAGAATTTGGTCAAGGAAATGAGTTTTATCCTGTTGATGTTGAAACGGCAAAATCAGCTATAAAAGCTGTTAAAGAGGGGAAATCAGCACTTCAAGGAATTGCTGAGGCAAAATCAGAATATGACATTACACTGCGTCCTGAGCAAGATGCTGCGGTTGCGAAAACTAAAAAATCCTTTAAGAAAAAGGACAAAATGCTTTGGAATGCCAAAATGCGCTTTGGGAAAACGCTGACTGCTTTGCAACTGGTAAAAGAAGAGCAATTTCAAAAAGTACTGATTATGACCCACCGTCCTGTTGTCTCAGATTCATGGTTTGAAGATTTTAACAAGATGAAAATGGCGGATTCGGGCTATTTTTTCGGTTCATATGATAAAGGTGAACGTTTAGAAAAACTCAAAACAGGCAACCAACCCTTTATTTATTTTGCCTCTATCCAGTTACTTAGGTATGGCAATGGACAAGCCAATCTTGGGCAGTTTTCAGATATTGACTGGGATTTGATTATTGTTGATGAAGCTCATGAAGGCACGCAAACGGCGCTTGCAGAAGAGGTTTTAAAAACACTTAAAAAAGATAAGACAAAAACGCTTGAGCTTTCAGGCACGCCCTTTAACCTCCTTGACCAATACGAAGAGAGCCAAGTTTATACATGGGATTATACCATGGAGCAGACGGCGAAACTCAAATGGTCGCTTGAAAGTCCAGATAAGCCTAATCCTTACGAGGGCTTGCCCAAGGTCTCGATGTTCACTTTTGATATGAGGCATAAAGAACATTATGCAGATGAATCAAAAGCCTTTAACTTCCGAGAATTTTTTAGCGTAGATGATAATGGTGATTTGGTACATTTTAATGACGTGACGGCTTTTTTGGATAATCTGACTAATCCAGACAAGTTATCAAATTATCCATTTTCAACACCAGAATATCGTGAGGAATTAAGACACACACTTTGGTTATTGCCAGGTGTCAAAGAGGCGGCAGCGTTTGAAAAATGTTTGAAAGCGCATCGGATTTTTGGACAGGAGTATGACATTATCAATGTTGTGAAAGACGGTGATGATGAAGTAGCTAGTCAAAACGATTTGGATAAGGTTAGAAATGCGATTACAAAAGACCCTAGCCAAACTAAGACGATTACGTTGACTGTGCGTAAATTGACAACAGGTGTGAATATTCCTGAGTGGACAGCAGTATTTTTCTTGTCAAATACGACTAGCGCCATGAATTATCTTCAGGCAGCCTTTCGAGCACAAACACCATTTTCTCATGAAAAATTAGGCATGAAGAAAAATTGTTATATCTTTGATTTTGCACCAGACCGTGCCTTGTCCGTTATGGCTGAAAGTGCGCAAATCAACTCGGATGTTGGTAAGAAAAACACCCAAGAACAAAAAGATGCCATGACACGTTTGTTGAACTTTATGCCGATTCTGGGTAGTTCTGATACTGGTATGAAAACTTTTAATGTTGATAGTATGCTGACACAGCTTAAAAAGGTCTATGCTGAGAAAGCCGTCCGTTCTGGCTTTGAAGATGATAGTCTCTATAATGATAAATTGCTGACCTTGACCGTAGGCGATGCTGAGATGTTTAAAAATCTGAGTACGATTGTCGGTAAAACGCAAGGACAGAAAAAAGTATCTGACATCGTGATTGCTGATAATGGCTTGACTGACGAAGAATACGATAAGGGAGAAAAAGCTAAGCAAAAACCAATACGCAAGCGGACTAAAGAAGAAAAGGAACTGATAGAGAAAATCAATGCTGCTAAAAAACAGCGCAAAACCATGATTTCTATCTTGCGTGGTGTCTCTATCCGTATCCCGATGATGATTTACGGCATGCAAGTTGAGCTTTCCAAAGATATTACGATAGCAGATTTTACGAAACAAGTGGATGATAAGTCTTGGCAAGAATTTATGCCTAAGGGATTTACTAAAGGCATGTTTAAGGACATTTCCCAGTATTATGATGCGGAAGTCTTTATCGAGGCAGGAAGATTAATTCGTCAACGTGCTAAATCCTATGATAAATTGGACTTTATCGAGCGTGCTGAACGTATCGCTGAACTTTTTTCTAGCTTTAAAAATCCCGATAAAGAAACGGTTTTGACACCATGGCGTGTGGTCAATCTGCAACTTGTTAAAACCATTGGTGGCTTGAATTTTTACGATGATGATTTTGTGTCAACGACTGGTAATGCTATCTCTAGTTTACACTGGGTTGATAAAGACGATACGAAAGTTGTCTATACGCCTGTGAGCAAAATTCTTGAAATTAATACCAAGACAGGACTTTATCCACTTCATGCGGCGATGAGCTTATATTATCAAGTGCTTAATGCCAATGATGACAGTCATTTTGATGCAGATAAAGTTTATCGAAAAATTCTCAAAGAAAATATCTATGCGATTGCCAAAACGCCAATGGCGAAAACGATTACCGAACGGACCCTTGCGGGGTATCGAGATTTTGAGATGAATGTTGAATGTATTGAGGATTTTGTCGAAACGATTAAAAAAAGTCCAGAAAAAGGCAAGGAAAAAGTAGAAAAGGTGTTTGATAATATGAAATTTGATGTTGTGATTGGCAATCCGCCTTATCAGGAAAATCAGGCAAATAATAATAAAGGGGAAGCTCTCTATCATTATTTTTATGATGTAGCAGAAAAGATTGCAGATAAATATTGTTTGATTACACCAGCGAGATTCTTGTTTAATGGAGGTTTGACTCCGAAACCTTGGAATCAAAAAATGCTCAATGATAAACATCTAAAAGTTAAATATTTTGCTCAAAATTCTAGTGAAATTTTTCCAAATACAGATATAAAAGGTGGGGTTGCTGTTTTATATAGAGACTCTAAAAAAGATTTTGGAGCAATTAAGACTTTTGTTCCAGACCCAATTTTAAATGGTTTATCTAGAAAATTTGAAGATAATCTAGACAAAAATTTACCTTCGATTATTTTTGGCGGGCGTTCGGATTTGAAATTTAACGATGAATTTTTAAAAGATTATCCAGAGACAGTCCGAATGAGGCTTGCACAGATACAGATAAAGTATCCAGATGTTACAACTTTGAGTGCAAATGAAGAATATGAATTAAAATCATCTACTTTTGAATCATTGGATGCTGTTTTCTTGAAGGAAGAACCTGCAGATAAAGATAATTATTATAAAATACTCGGACTTTATCAATCTAAACGAGTTTATCGCTGGATTCAAAAGAAATATATGGCACCTCGCTATGAAAAATCAAATAATATTGAAAAATACAAAGTATTTGTCCCTAAAGCAAATGGTAGTGGGGCAATTGGAGAAGTTCTCAGTGCGCCGCTCATCGGTGCGCCGCTCACTTCTGCAACGCCTACCTTTATTTCTATTGGCGCTTTTGATACAGAATTAGAAGCAGAAAATTTATTGAGTTATGTCAAAACAAAGTTTGCAAGGAGTTTACTTGGAATTTTGAAAATTACCCAAGATAATCCTCCATTCAAATGGGCGCATGTCCCCCTCCAAGACTTCACAGCAAACTCAGATGTGCCATGGGAAAAATCAATCGCTGAAATCGACCAGTTTTTCTATCAAAAATACGGACTTGATGATCATGAAATTACCTTTATTGAAACAAAAGTGAAAGAGATGCTGTGAGATGGATAATACGGCAGTTTATGATATAGAATGTTTTAAAAAATTATTGATTTAACCAAAATAAAGCAGTAAACTTCTTTACATTTTCCTTACTTTGAGCTATAATGAAGTAAAGAAAATGTAAGGAGAAAGATAATGCGAGTTCAAACTAAGGTGGAGGCAACCCTATCTTCTAAAGGTCAATTGACGATTCCAAAAAATATCCGTCAATTACTTAATATCAAGACTGGTAGTAAGGTGGTTTTTATGGTATTGGCTGATGGTAAAATTGAAATTGATAATGCGGACAATCTTCAATCAGAAAAAGATGTGCAAAATGAATTAGCAAATTATTATCGAAAATATGGTCAGGTAGAACTTGAAGAAACAGATCGTATGCTAGAAGATTTTGTAGGAGATTGGGTTAGTTGATGAAATACGGCGAAGTTTATATGGTCGATTTTAACCCTGTTGTTGGAAGTGAGCAAGGCAATTTTCGACCAGTAGTGATTGTGAGTAATGACCTCTACAATAGAGGAACAAAGATGCGGGTTGTTATTCCCATTTCTAGTGTTGAGAAGTACGGCACAGAAAAGAAGTGGCTTGATTATCCTTTGATACAAAAAGTGCCTGAGGAACAAGTTGTTCATGGCTTTGCTTTGTGCAATCAATATAAAACGGTTGATTTGAGGGCGAGGAAAGGGCAATTTAAAGGGGCATTTTCTAAAGAATTTGTTGATAGATTAGCCTTGATTGTTAGAAGTACGATTGGCTGATATTGAAATTTAGAAGTGTCTATTTTAAGTCTACAAACTGACTTTATGACAGTCCATAGAGAGGAACGAGTGATTGAAAATGAACTGGTTCAAAATGTGACGAAATTCCTATTTGAACTGGCAATTTTGCCAGTGGCTAATCAATCGAAAGATTATAGGGCATCTCTAAAAACTCAAATTCGCCCATTTTTGCTAAAATTTCCTTAGTCGTCGTCATTCCTCCTCGACTTGCACCAGCAAGCCTTCGTCGGATTTCCTAGCCTAAGAAAATTTTATCTAAAAATGAACAAAAGCAGTTTTTAGAGGTGCCCTATACAAATTCTTAGTTAAATTATTAATCAAGAACATCACAACCAGTCTAGTGAGTGAGGATAGAGATGCCCTTAATCTCAAATTTTACTCGAAACCCACAAAAAAAGCACATAAACATGATATAATAGAGAGTATATGCTCTCTATTTTTGATGAGATAGCGTTTTTTGAAAGAGAAAATGAACGAATGGCAAAATTGTACTTCAAATACGGCACGATGAACAGTGGCAAATCAATTGAGATTCTTAAAGTTGCGCACAATTACGAGGAACAGGGGAAGCCCGTCGTTATCATGACAAGCGCGCTTGACAATCGTGATGAGATTGGCGTGGTCAGTTCGCGTATTGGCATGCGCCAAAATGCTGTCTCGATTGATGAGACGTTTGATATTTTTGATTATGTGGCTAAGCTTCCTGACAAACCTTACTGCATTTTGATAGATGAGGCACAATTTCTCAGCAAAAAAAATATCTATGACTTTGCTAGAATTGTTGACGAACTAGATGTGCCAGTTATGGCATTCGGGCTGAAAAATGATTTCCAAAACGAGTTATTTGAGGGGAGCAAATATTTACTTCTCCTCGCCGATAAAATCGAAGAAATCAAGACAATCTGCTGGTTTTGCAGTCAAAAAGCAACCATGGTTCTCCGCACCGAAAACGGAAAACCAGTCTATGAAGGCAGTCAAATTCAAATCGGTGGCAACGAGACTTATCTGCCTGTTTGTCGCAAGCATTGGCTCAATCCCGACCTAGAAAAAATGAAAGAAATGAGATAAAATGTTCGATCAATTACAGATTATGGCTGACCGCTACGAAGAATTAGGTGGTCTGCTCAGTGACCCAGAGGTTGTTAGCGACACCAAGCGTTTCATGGCATTATCTAAAGAAGAGGCAGCATTGCGTGAAACAGTTGCTGCTTACGAACGCTATGTTGCTGTTACGACAGGCATTTCTGATGCTGAGGACATGTTGTCAGATGCAAGTCTTGATGCGGAAGAATCTGACATGTTCAAGGAAGAACTCAAAGACTTGAAAAATGAGAAAACACAACTTGAAGAAGACATCAAAATCTTACTTTTGCCAAAAGATCCCAATGATGATAAAAATATTATCCTCGAAATTCGAGGTGCAGCAGGTGGCGATGAGGCGGCATTATTTGCGGGCGATTTGTTAGCTATGTACCAAAAATATTCGGAAAATCAAGGCTGGAAATTTGAAATTTTGGAATCAAATGTCACAGAAATTGGTGGTATCAAAGAAGTGTCAGTCATGATTTCAGGCAACAGTGTTTATTCCAAACTTAAATATGAGAGTGGCGCTCATCGGGTACAACGTGTGCCAAAAACAGAGACACAAGGGCGTGTCCACACGTCAACAGCAACGGTGCTTGTTATGCCCGAAATCGAAGATTTCGACATTGACATTGATCCAAAAGATTTGCGGATAGACATCTATCATGCCTCGGGCGCTGGTGGGCAAAATGTTAATAAGGTGGCAACAGCCGTGCGGATTGTGCATGAGCCGACGGGGATTAAGGTCGAGATGCAAGAGGAGCGCAATCAGCAAAAGAATCGCGATAAGGCGATGAAAATCATCAATGCTCGCGTTTATGACCATTTTGCGCAGATTGAGCAGGATAAAAATGACGAGATGCGCAAGTCAACCGTTGGGACAGGCGACCGTTCTGAGCGGATTCGCACCTATAATTTTCCGCAAAATCGCGTGACAGACCACCGTATCGGGCTAACTTTGCAGAAACTGGACACGATTTTGTCGGGCAAACTTGACGAAGTGATTGATGCGCTGATTCTTTTTGACCAAACGCAGAAACTTGAGGATTTGAAACAGTGACGAGCTGGCATTTATCTCAGGAAATGGTGGCTGAGTTTCGGAGAACGTTGCTTGATTGGTATGACGAAAGTGGTCGGCCCCATTTGCCTTGGCGGAAGAATACGGACGCCTATCACGTCTGGGTCAGCGAAATTATGCTCCAACAAACCCAAGTTGAAACGGTCATTCCCTATTATGAGCGATTTCTAGCAGAACTACCAACTATCGCAGATTTGGCGGCAGCAGATGAAGAAGTCTTGCTAAAACTTTGGTCGGGTTTGGGCTATTATTCACGTGTGCGCAATATGCAAAAGGCGGCGCAACAGATTATGGCAGATTTCGGCGGTCAATTTCCGACAACGAGCCAAGCACTCCAAACTCTAGCAGGTATCGGCCCTTACACAGCAGCAGCTATTGCCAGTATTTCATTTGGTGAAGTTGTCCCAGCACTTGACGGTAATATGTTTCGTGTGTTTTCACGTCTGCTTAAAATTGAGGCGGATATTGCCCAGCCAAAATCTCGAAAAATTTTTTATGACCTTATTGCGCCAATTGTTGATCCTGTGCGACCTGGCGATTTTAATCAAGCGATTATGGACCTAGGAACATCCTTGATGAATGCGAAAACGCCAACGCTTGCCACATCGCCATTTGCACGCTTTAATCTGAGTTTTCAAGATGGCACGGAGCTTGATTTTCCAGTCAAATCTAAAAAAGTCAAGCAAAGACAGAAATTTTATGCAGCACTGATTTCTGAGAAAAATGGTCATCTTGCCTATGAACAGCGCTCGAAAACGGGTTTACTGGCAAATTTTTGGACCTTTCCCTTGCTTGAATTTGACTCGTGGGATGCTGTTTATGACGGCGTTTCAGCGCAATTTGCAAATGCAAAACAATTGACAATAACACCTGTCACGCATATTTTTACGCACCAGAAATGGCAAGTCATGTTAGTTCAAATTGATGAGTTTTCAGAAAATTGGACGTATTTTTCTGAAAAAGATTATGACACCTTGCCCCAAACGACTTTACAGCTGAAACTTCAAGTGGCTTTGAGAGAGAATTTATGACTTATTTGCAGACTTTCCAGACTTATGAAAAGCAGTTGACGCGCCCTGAGGAGTTGCGCTATGTCTTTCGTTATGCGCGGAATTTGTCCTATACAGACTTTGTCATGTTGCTCAATACCGAAATTTCAGCTGAAGATGAAAATTTCATGAAAATGATTTTCAAACGGTTGCAAAAAGATGAACCAGCCCAGTATATTGTCGGCGAGACTGAATTTTACGGCTTGACTATCACTGTTGATAGACGTGCCTTGATTCCGCGACCCGAAACAGAAGAATTGGTTGACTTGATTTTGGCAGAAAATGCGACAGAAGGGTTAAAAGTGCTAGATATTGGGACAGGGACGGGTGTCATTGCCCTGTCACTCGGCAAACATCAGCCGACTTGGCAACTGACAGCGACCGATATTTCAGCAGAAACTTTAGAATTAGCTGCTCAAAATGCCGAAAAAACTAAGATTTCAAATCTTACTTTCATCCAATCAGATGTTTTCAGTCATATTTCAGAAAAATATGACATTATCGTGTCAAATCCGCCTTATATTGCAGATTTTGAAAAAGCTGATATGGCAAAAAACGTGCTAGAGTACGAGCCACATCTCGCCTTATTTGCGGAAAATGACGGTTTAGCCATTTATCAAAAAATGGCTGAAAATGCCAGTCAATTTTTGACAGAAACGGGTAAGCTCTATCTGGAAATTGGCTATTTACAGGGTCAGTCAGTCAGTCAGCTTTTTCAGCACCATTTTCCCCAAAAACGTGTGCGTGTTTTGCAAGATTTATCTGGAAAGGACAGGATGATTGCCATTGACTGAGTTATTATCAGCTAAGGACTTAGCAAGAGCGGTTGCGCTTATCAAGTCTGGTCAACTTGTCGCCTTACCAACCGAAACAGTTTATGGTTTATTTGGCTTGGCGCAAAACGATGAGGTAGTTAGGCAAATTTACGAGCTCAAAAACCGAACGTTCGACCATATGCTCAACTTAAATATCGCCAGTTACGAAGATTTGAAAATTTTTTCACAAAATCACCCAAAATATCTGGAAAAGTTGTATAATAAATTTATGCCTGGCAGTCTAACGATGATTTTAGAGGCTAATGAAAATGTGCCGAAACTGGTCAATAATGGCTTAACAACTGTTGGTTTTCGCGTACCCAAAACACCTGTAACGCTTGATATTATACGACAAACAGGAACGCTAGTCGGTCCGTCTGCCAATTTGACAGGCAAGCCTAGCCCCAAAACAGCACAAGAAGTGCTGGCTGATTTTGACGGCAAGATTGCGGCGATTTTGGTAGCTGATGACAGTATTTCTGGTCTTGATTCGACGATTGTCGACTTGACGGGCGCGACACCTAAAATTTTGCGCCAAGGCGCAATCACATTAAAAAAAATTAACGAGGTAATTCACACATGATTTTTGACAACCCTAACTACGAAACATATGACCAAGACCTTTGGCAAGCGGTTCATGCCGAAGAAAAACGTCAGCAACAAAATATTGAGCTGATTGCCTCTGAAAATGTTGTCTCAAAAGCTGTTATGGCAGCTCAAGGGACACTTTTGACTAATAAATATGCCGAAGGTTATCCTGGTAAACGCTATTATGGTGGTACTGAGTGTGTTGATGTTGTTGAAACGCTTGCTATTGACCGTGCCAAAGCCCTTTTTGGTGCTGAGTTTGCCAATGTTCAGCCACATTCTGGTTCACAAGCCAATGCTGCGGCTTATTTGGCTTTGATTGAGCCAGGTGATACGGTAATGGGGCTTGACCTCGCTGCTGGTGGGCATTTGACTCACGGATCGCCTGTCAACTTCTCGGGAAAAACGTATCATTTTGTCGGTTATAATGTTGACAAGGAAACAGAATTACTTGACTACGATCAGATTTTGGCACAGGCTAAAGAAGTGCAACCGAAATTGATTGTGGCTGGCGCGTCTAGCTATTCTCGCACGATTGATTTTGCTAAATTCCGTGATATTGCGAATGCTGTTGGTGCGAAACTCATGGTTGATATGGCGCATATTGCTGGTTTGGTTGCGGCTGGTTTGCACCCTAACCCAGTCCCATATGCTGATATTACAACGTCTACGACCCACAAAACGCTCCGTGGACCGCGTGGTGGTCTGATTCTTACAAATGACGAAGACTTGGCAAAGAAAATCAATTCGGCTATTTTCCCAGGTATTCAAGGTGGGCCACTCATGCACGTTATTGCAGGCAAAGCGGTTGCTTTTAAAGAGGCGCTTGACCCTGCTTTCAAGGTTTATCAAGCACAAGTTATCAAGAATACCAAAACAATGGCGGATACTTTTGAAAAAGCGGGAATGCGCGTGATTTCTGGCGGAACTGATAACCATATGTTCATGCTTAATGTAACAGGTTTTGGTATTAACGGCAAAGAGGCACAAAACTTATTGGACACTGTGTCTATTACTTTGAATAAAAATGCGATTCCTTATGAAACTTTGAGTCCCTTTAAAACTTCTGGTGTGCGAATTGGTGCAGCGGCAATGACGTCGCGTGGTTTCAAGGAAGATGAGGCTGTCAAGGTTGCTGAATTTATCATTCGAGCTTTCCAAAATAAAGATAATCAAGTGATTCTTGACCAAATCAAAGCTGATGTGATTGCTTTGACTGATCAATTTCCGCTTTATTGATAATGGATATTTATATTAAAAAGGCGATTTTACACGCTTTTGACCCAGGCAATCCTGAGATAACTTTTTCGGAAAATCTGATGGAATTGACACCTGTGATGTTGGACTATGTGACCAAAAAAGTTGAGAAAATTTATTCTGATGATGCCAAACGTGGTGTTTTGTCGGCTGAAAATCAATTTTTGTCACATGTGACGGATGATTTTATTCCCGCAACGGTGGCTGTTGCTAATTTTTGGCGGGAAGAATTTGTCTTGTCTGAAAAACAAAAGCAAAATGACTTGCTTTTTGTCGATTATGAATTGGCAACGCAACCGCATTTTGCCTTTATTCGCTTGTCATTGCGTGATTCTTTTTCGCATGATTTCGATTTGGCAAATGGTCAAATCAAAATTCGCAAGAGCGAGTCGTCATTGCCTGGGGCTGGCAGTGCTGCTGATGAGGCAATTGCTGTCAATCGTGTGACTTTAGCTTACCATTTGTTAGAAAAACGTATCAAATATAATGGTAAAAATTACAATTATTTTTCAGAAAATCTGCTTGCGGAAAAACCTGAAATTTCTGTCAAAAAAGCGATTAAAGCGATTAAAAAAACAGCTGAAACGGTTGCTAAATCTTATGATGACGATGATTTTGCTTTCTCGCAAAAGGTGCAAAATGCGGTTTTTCATGCGGTCGAAAAACAGGATAATCTCAATCCAGAAGTGCTTGCAGACCAGCTTTTTGCTGATAATCTGACAGCCCGTTTGGCATTTAAGGACAAAGTCAAGGAAGAAATTCCCGAAAAAGTCAATTTTGAGCAAATGCCTATGGAGAAAATCGAGAAGCAGTTAGCCAATCAGAAACTTTCGCTGTCAAATGGCATTGAGATGACTGTGCCGCAAAGTCTTTACGAGGATGCAGAAACAGTTGAATTTATCCAAAATGATGACGGAACTTATTCGATTTTGATTAAAAATATCGAAGAAATTAAAAACAAATGGTAAGAGAATAGTGACAAAAGGAGGGGAATTTTGTTTAAATTTATTAGAAATCTGTTCCTCCTAATCGTCATTTTGGGGACTGGTTTTTGGATTTATCGCACACATGAAAATGTGAAAGCAGTTATGAAATATGATGATTTTGTGACACAAACCCTTGAAAAACATGATGTTTCAGGTAATCGTGAGTTGGTACTCGCTATTATCTATACTGAAACCAAGGGGCAGCGCACGGATGTGATGCAGTCGACCGAGTCCACTGAGGAAGAGATTGAGACCGAAGAGGAGAGCATTCATCAAGGCATTAACAATCTGACGGAGATGCTAGAGTACGCACATGAGCGTGATGTTGACGTTTGGACAGGGGTTCAAGCTTATAATTTTGGTAAGGCTTATGTTGATTATATCGCTGAGAATGGCGGTGTGAATACGCTGAAGTTAGCTGAAATTTATTCTAAAGATGTCGTTGCACCAAGTCTTGGTAATATGACTGGCGAAGCATATTATCATGTCACAGTCAATTCGCTTTTGTTCAACAAAGGTAAACTTTACAAAAATGGCGGGAATATCTTTTATGCTAAAGAAGTCCGTTGGAATATGAAAATACTGCAAGCATTCAACTGGTGAAAATCAGTTGTTTTTTGTTATAAGAAATAACTATAACAAATCGCTCATTTTAACAAGTTTTAAAGAATAACAAAATTTGTTAAAATAGAGTTATGAAAATTACAGATATTTATAAAGAAAAAAATGCGCAACATCAATCGGTCATTTCGCTAGAGATTTTCCCGCCAAAAACGAATGTGGGTGTTGAAACAATCTATAAGACAGTTGCAGGTTTGACTAAAAAGCCTGATTTTATCAGCGTAACTTATGGCGCTATGGGGAGTTTCGGTCGTGAGAATAAGACACTTGAGATTGCCGAAAAAATCAAGAAAGATGATGGCATTGAGACAATGCACCATCTGACGTCAATTAACAATAATCCTGAGCAAATTACCGAGATTCTTGCTGACATCAAGGCAAAAAATGTCAAAAATATTCTTGCTTTGCGTGGCGATGTTCCCGCAAATGCCTGTCGTGCTGATTTTCCTGACGTTTACCACTATGCGCATGAGTTGATTGCTGACATCAAAAAAGCAGGCGATTTTGATATTGGAGCGGCGATTTATCCTGAAGGGCATGTTGATAGTCCGTTTGAGAGGGAAAATATTGACCATGTTAAAGCTAAGCACGATGCGGGCGCTAACTTTTTTGTCAGTCAGCTTTTCTTTGATAATGATAAGTTTCTAAGGTTAAATGATGCCGTGAAAAACGCGGCTATTGAGGTGCCGATAGCCGCAGGTATTATGCCAGTACTCCAAAAATCACAGGCGGAGCGGATGATTTTTTTCGGCGCTAGTTTACCGACAAGATTGATTAAAATTATCAATAAATACAAAGACTCGCCCGAAGATTTGCAAAAAGCAGGGATGGCGTATGCTTGTCAGCAGATTGATGAACTTCTCTCACAAGGTGTGGACGGTGTGCATATCTATACCATGAACAAGCCATTTGTAGCAAATGGCATAATGGCTAAATATTTGTAATAATTAAACCTTTCAACTAGCATTTTAGTTGAGAGGTTTTGTGTTATAATAAGGATACTATGATTAATAAAAAACGAAAGTTTTACGATAAATTTGATAGTTTGGTTGATACTTCAACTAAGCCTATGTCTGGGATTTTTGCGAACTTATTTAAAAAAGGCGTGTTGCCAAAAACTGCTGAATATTACAGAGTAAGAGGCTTATCTGAGGAGGATATTCCTGTTTTTCGTGAGATGATTATCATCAAATATTTATCGAAAATATTGAGATTTTAAAGACTGAGATTGAGGTGGGAGCTGAAACTAGCCAAAAGAACTAAGCGTAATTTCTTTGGCTAGTTAGTTCAACATTGTAAACTTCTTAAAATCTGGAAAATTAGCTAATTTAACATCCAAATAGTCGACTCTACCGAATTTTGCGGGCGATTTTCGGACTTCATTGATGAATGTTTGCATGTTTAGTGTTTTATCGGTTTGTGCTTGAATCGTGACTGAACCGTTGTCTTCGTTTTTAACTGTTCCTTTGATGTCAAGGCTTAGTGCTAGTTGATAGGTGGCAAAGCGAAAACCCACGCCTTGAACTCTGCCGCTTACATTCATGATAACCTTTTTCATAGTGTTTACCTCCATTTTAGCTGAATCTCTTTATGAAAATTATACCAAAAATTCATGATTTTAGCCCACATTTTTTTGAGAATATGCTAAAATAAAAGCTATGGAAATGATAAGTTCAAAAGATAATATACGCGTGAAAACTGCCAAGAAACTTTATAAAAAGAAATATCGCACGACTTCTTATTTGATTGAGGGTGTGCATTTGTATGAGGAAGCATGCAAGGCTGGCGCTGAATTTGTACAGATTTTTGTGACTGAAAAATTTGCTAATATCGAAAATGCGAGACTTGTTTCAAGTGAGGTTATGAAATTTTTGTCAGATACCGAGACACCGCAAGGCATTATTGCTGAAATCAAGTTGCCGACACTTGAGATGACCTCTGAAACCTTGCAAAGACTTTTGATTTTGGAGAATGTTCAAGATCCAGGTAATGTCGGCACGATGATTAGAACGGCTGATGCGGCGGGGTTTGATGGTGTTATTTTGACGGCTGGCAGCGCTGATATTTATTCGCCAAAAGTTCTGCGCACGATGCAAGGGTCGCATTTTCATCTGCCGATTTTTCTGGAAAATGATATACAGGCTTTATATGCACGGCTGAAAACACAGAAAACGACAGTGATTGCGACCACATTATCTGCTGAGTCAATTGATTATAGGACGATTGCTAAACCCGAAAAATTAGCCCTTGTCATGGGGAATGAAGGAAGTGGGATTAGTGCTGAAACAGCAAAATCTGCTGATATTCTTGCTCATATTAACATGATCGGTCAAGCTGAGTCTTTAAATGTTGCCGTTGCAGCGGGGATTATGATTTTTTCCTTGACAGATTAACATTTTCATGATATACTAGATGAGTTGAAGTAATGCAGCCGTGAACTAGGGTGTCGTCAACATTGTAAAGAGGTGTTTCAAAACTGGCACCAAGCTAACGAGTAACCGAAGCTGTGAGGCGAATTTACAATGCACGAACCTGAAAGTCACATGAGTTATTTCTTCAAATCAAATTTTTGAAGGAGACATCAAATGTCACGCTACACAGGTCCATCATGGAAACAATCACGCCGTCTTGGCGTATCACTTACAGGCACTGGTAAAGAAATTGCACGTCGTAACTACGTACCAGGTCAACACGGTCCAAATAACCGCTCTAAATTGTCTGAGTACGGTTTGCAATTGGCTGAAAAACAAAAACTTCGTTTCACTTACGGTGTTTCTGAACGTCAATTCCGTAACTTGTTTGTTCAAGCAACAAAAGTTAAAGAAGGTAAACTTGGTTTCAATTTCATGGTGCTTCTTGAACGTCGTCTTGACAATGTTGTTTATCGTCTTGGTTTGGCGACAACACGTCGTCAAGCGCGTCAATTCGTCAACCACGGTCATATCTTGGTCAATGGTTCACGTGTTGATATTCCGTCATACCGTGTCAATATTGGCGATGTGATTTCAGTTCGTGAAAAATCACTCAAAGTACCAGCGATTCTTGAAGCAGTTGAAGCAACGCTTGGTCGTCCTTCTTTCATCTCGTTTGACGGTGAAAAACTCGAAGGGACACTTGTTCGTTTGCCAGAACGCGACGAAATTAATCCAGAAATTAACGAAGCACTTATCGTTGAATACTATAACAAACAAATGTAATTTTAAAAGCTCTGACCTTTTTATTTGTGAGGTTAGAGTTTTTTGTTTGATAATAGGCAGATTATGCCAGTTTTGCATGATTTCTTCTATTTTCCAAAAATGCCCCTAAAACAACCAATCAATCGGCTGTTTTTGTTATAATAGACTTATTATGTTTTAGGAGCATTTTATGGAAAATTATAAATTTACGGATGGCATCAAGTCCGCTATGCCCGTTACGATGGGGTATATTAGTATTGGTGTGGCATTTGGCATTGTCGCTGCGGCACAAGATTTCAGTGTGTGGCAAGTCTTTTCTATGTCCGTTTTTCTCTATGCGGGCGCGGGTCAGTTTATCATTGCTGCCATGATAGCCGCACACACGCCAGTTTCGATTGTTGCTGCAACGATTTTTCTGGTCAATTTTCGTATGTTTTTACAAAGTTTTACTGCCACACAGATTTTCCCTGACCAGTCGCTGAGATCTGGTATTGCCATGGGGACGCTGATGACGGATGAATCTTTTGGGGTTTTGACTTTGGAACATGCTAAAAGAACGCCGATTACGGCTGTTTGGATGCAAGGCGTAAATGTTATGAGCCATCTGTCTTGGGTGTTTGCGACAGTAGTTGGTGCTGGCGTTGGCAACTTAATTCCGAATCCGCAAAAATTTGGCATTGATTATGCCTTGACGGCGATGTTTGTTGGTCTTTTTATTTTGACGGCAGATTCAATGTTTCAAAATGAGCGTGTCAAAGTGGTGCTAACTGTTATTTTATCATCAACGATTATTTATTTTTTAGCAGGAATTATCATGACAACTTATGTAGCAATTTTAATTGCGACGGTTATTGGTGCAGTAATTGGTGCGGCTTTTACCTCACCAAAGAATAAAGAAGTAGGTGTGGTCTGATGTATTTTTATTTAGCACTTTTTTCAGCTGTTCTCGTGACTTGGTTGCCACGAATATTGCCATTTCCTTTGGCAAAAGTCCTAACTTTTCCTGATTTTTTCAAACGTTTTCTGAGTTATTTATCATTATCAATGATGACAACTTTATTGGTGTCGGAGCTTTTGGTTTTGCATAAAAATGCTTTGCCAACGCTTGATTTGCTAAAATTTTTAGCAATGATTCCAGCTGTTATCGTTGGCTATGTCAGAAAATCCTTGATGTTAGCTGTTGTTGTCGGTGTTGTGACAATGGCGATTTTACGTTTTATTTTTTGAAAATAGGTCTAAAGTCCCATGAAAATTTTCTGAAAGTGATGTATACTTAAACAGAACTTAATTTTATAAAAAAGGAAAAGTAGTCAATGTCAATTTTAGAACTTAAAAATATCAAAAAATCTTACTTTCTCGGTAAAGAAGAATTTCCCGTCCTGACAGGCTTAGATGTCAGCTTTGATAGGGGAGACTTTATCTCAATTCTTGGCGAGTCTGGTGGCGGTAAATCAACGTTGATGAACATTATCGGTGGACTTGATAACAAGTACGATGGCGAGGTTAAGGTAGGTGGTGTCAAGCAAGCAGATAAAAATTTGCGTGCCATGGACGAGTATCGCCGTGATACGATTGGTTTCATCTTCCAATCTTTTAATCTCGTGAGTTATCTGAGTGTTTTGGATAATGTGCTCATTTCGCTAAAAATGACGAATCTGTCACACAAAGCGCAAATCAAGAAAGCTGAAGAATTGCTCAAACAAGTTGGGCTATTGGAACACAAGAAGAAAAATCCGAATCAATTATCGGGTGGGCAAAAGCAACGTGTTGCCATTGCCAGAGCTTTGGCAAATGATCCAGATATTATTCTTGCTGATGAACCGACTGGTGCGCTTGACTCACAAAATACTAGGGATGTACTTGAAATTCTGTCCGACATTGCCAAAAGTGGTAAGACGGTTATCGTTGTGACGCACTCGCAGGAAGTTGCCGATTATGGCACGCGGATTGTGCATTTGGCGGACGGGCAGATTATCTCGGATGAGCGAATTAAGCCAGCTTATGAGAGTAAGCTAAAAACACGTGAGTTCAAAACGAGGGCGCTGTCATTCTCAGCCAAATCGCGCATGGCGACCCAGCATTTTTTACATAATTGGAAACAAAATCTGATGATTATGATTGGCGTGGCAATCGGTCTGTTCTCGGTCATGTTTTTCCTTGGCTTAGGCAATGGGGCTAAAGGATATATGAATAAAATGATTACAGACCTTGCTAATCCAAATGTTCCCATGGTTTTGAAACGTGTGACCGAGGATAATAAAAAGTCGAATGAAGAGGCGATGGGCGAAACGCAACAACTTGCAGTGACTAATTCGCCTAAAGTAGCGATTTCTGATGCGCTTGTCACAAAAGTTGAAAAAATTAAGTATGTTACAAAAGTTGAGAAGGCTTTTGATGTCCTACCTGTCGAGTTGACGGCAACGATTGGTAAGGTAACAGAATCATTTCCAGAAATTCAAACGTGGAATAATACAAATACGGCTAGCTCACTTTTAGTTGGGAAGAAACCTAGCGAAAATGAAGTGGTTATTCCTGACAGTTTGGCGAAAAAATGGGATAAGAATAACTGGCGGAAAATGGTCGGTCAAACGATTCATCTTGCGTATAAAATGCCGGTCGAAAATGGCACGCCTATCAGTATTTCTCAAGATGTTAAAGTGTCAGGTATTACCAAGAGCAGTCCAGCGCAAAATGTGTTGACTTTGAATTTCAAATCATTGTCGAAAACATTTAAAGAAAATAATCTTGTTAGTGAGCCGAACCTTATCGTGCCAACGATTGATGATAGTCATCATGTGGACGGTGTGATTAAGAAAATTCAAGCGCTTGAAACTGACGGTCATAAGGATTTCGTGACTTTCTCAGTTGGTGCAATCTTGAAACCGATTAACAAAATTACGTCAATTGTTTCGATTGTTTTGGCGTTAATTGCGGGTATTTCGCTCTTGGTTAGTTTGATGATGATTATTGCGACAACTTACATGTCGGTTGCCGAACGCACGAAAGAAATTGGGATTCTTCGTGCACTTGGAGCGCGCCGTGGGGATATTCGCTCGCTTTTTGTGGTTGAGACAGTTCTTCTAGGTTTCGCTTCGGCTGTTCTAGGGATTATTGTTGCTTTCATCGGTCAATTTGGTGTCAATGCGGCAGTGAGTGGTCTGTTGGATAAGTTCGATATTATCCAAATTTCTCTTGCTGCGGTTATTGGCAGTGTGATTGTTGCAATTGTCATTGCTTTATTTGCAAGTTTGATGCCCGCTGGAAAAGCAGCCAAGCTCAATCCGATTGAGGCTTTGTCAAATGATTAAATGAGATAGAAAAAGAGCGATTCTTCGCTCTTTTTCTATCTCTAAATTCTTATATGAATAGTGGGTATTTCAGCAACGCTTTAATCTAAAGTACCCAATTTCCCTTTAAATTCAGCGATTGACTGATAACCTTTTTCCTCAAGTACAGCCAATAATTCGGCAGTTAAGCGTTCAAATACATGCACGCCCTCTTTTTGCAATTGTGTGCCAACTTGTACCATTGATGCGCCACAAAGCAAGTGTTCATATGCATCACGTCCAGTCAAAATGCCACCAGTACCAATCACTTCAATTGTCGGATTGAGCCGTTGCTTCAAGGCACGGACATTTGCCAAAGCCGTTGGTTTGACGTACTCGCCGCCGATGCCACCAAAACCACCTTTTGGTTTAATAACGACGGTATCAGTTGTTTCGTCAATATAAAGCCCATTGCCGATAGAATTGATACAGTTGACAAATTTCAGATCAAATTGATTTAAAACGTTAGCGATTTTATCGAAATGTTGCATATCGAAATAAGGTGGCAATTTCACGCCAAATGGCTTAGTATAAAACTTGAAAATCTCAGTCAACAAGCGCTTAGTGTCTTCAAAGTCATAAGCCATTTGCGGTTTGCCAGGGACATTTGGACAAGAAAGGTTAAGCTCGACAAGCCCAGTATAAGCGCTGTCTTGAATTTGGCGCATATTGTCCACATATTCGTCAAAGCCTTGATACGAGGCAACGCTCATGACAAAGGGCGCATCTGGCTGACTTTTCTGGCGCAAAATAGCGTAGTTGAGATAGTAGTCAAGCCCGAGATTTGGCAAGCCCATGGAGTTGATACTGCCGAGGTCAAGGTTGACGTAGCGCGGTTCGGGATTGCCTTTGCGACCGTCAGCAGTCGCTGATTTTGTGACAAATGACCCCGCCGCAGAACTAGCGAGTTCGTCAAGTTCCGTCACATCCATGCAGTGTACGCCAGATGCGTTCATGAAAGGATTGTCGTAGGTGTGTCCGTAAAATGTCGTTTCTAAAGTTGGCATGAGATTTTTTCCTTTTCTTTGATACTTCCATTTTAACAAAATAATCAGAATGATACAAAAAATGACAAGCGCAATCTTGTCATTTTTAAAATGATGCTGTCAATTCATCAAAAATCGCCTTAACCGTTGTGATTTCGTTGATACGATAACCATTTGTTCCAGAAAACAGCAAGCCCATATCGGTGTTGT
Source organism: Pseudolactococcus hodotermopsidis (assembly GCF_011170085.1). GTDB lineage: Bacteria > Bacillota > Bacilli > Lactobacillales > Streptococcaceae > Pseudolactococcus > Pseudolactococcus hodotermopsidis. The sequence goes on from NZ_BLLI01000003.1 coordinate 34,477, forward strand.
GTTCGACCGAATTGAGCAAAGCTTCGCTGATACAATAAGGAATTGTCTTACGGTCGCAAAGTTTTGTTTGTAAACAATTTAAACAGCTAGCAATTGGAATAAGTGGCGTTTTCGGTGCATCTTGTGCCTTATAGTCAGCAAGCCCATTTTTGATAATTTCAGTAAATTTGTTATCAATCGCTCGACCAGGTAGCCCAACAGGCGAGGTTGTCAAGTGAATATCATTTTCGTTTGCTTGAATAAATCGATCTTTAAAATCATCAGGCGCATCACATTCGACTGTGCCAATAAAACGTGTCGCCATTTGTACGCCTGAACAGCCAAGACTGAGATAATGCGCAATATCTGAACGATTCCAAACACCACCTGCAAAAATCACAGGGATTGATATGTTAAATTTTTCTTCATACTCCTTAACGTGTGCGATGATTTGAATAATCTCATCGTCCATACCAAGAATGGCTTCTTCAATTTGATTAGCCTTAAACCCTAGATGACCGCCACCTTCAGGTCCTTCAATAACAATGAAATCAGCAGTTCGATTGTATTTCTTTGCCCAATTGCGCAAAATAATCTTGGTAGCCTTAACTGATGAAACAATCGGTGCAATTTTTGTTTTGGCATTGCCAACAAGCTCTGGTAGATTCATTGGCAGACCCGCACCTGAGATAATCACGTCAGCACCAGCTTCAACACAATGTTTGACGACATCATCATAGCGAAAACATGCTACCATAACATTAAAGCCGAGAATACCCTCTTTAGCAATAGCGCGTGCCTTATCAAGTTGCGTTTGAATCGCCTTAAGATTTGTTTTAACAGGAGCACGCCGAAAATTTTCCTCTTGAAAGCCGATTTGTGCTGTTGATAAAATGCCGATGCCGCCTTGTGCGGCAACATTTCCAGCTAATTTGTGGAGAGAAATTCCAATTCCCATCCCACCTTGAATGATAGGGACTCTAGCTGTCAAATCACCAATCTTTAATTCTGGTAGTTTCATTACTTATCCTTAAATTTTGTTTGATGTCAAACATCTAGTTTTTGTAACTAGATGAAATGATTTATACAACTCTATTGTAACAAAACATCTTTTAATGTCAAGAATTTTAGTAAATAGACTTGTTCCTAAACCATCGCTCTTTCAAAATTGATAATGCCACAAATTAATTCAGCCCGACAATCAAAGCGTCTTCTGCGATTCCGATAAGGAAGTGCCATAATTTGAAAGGTTTTGAATACCGCATTAAAGTGCTCAATCTCCATACGTATTCGAGAAATTTCTCGATTCAGTGCCTTCTCCTCTTCATTCAACTCATGATTTTTAGAACGCTTTGCAGGAATAAAAGTATTTTCATGAAAATTAAGAATGCCTAGATAACCTAAATCAACAACAAGAAGAAGGTCTTCTGGCAGAGTGCCACCTATGCTTTCCTTGAAAAGCTTAAAATCATGACAATGCCCTTCAGCGAAGGCAAGACTCACGACACGATGAGTGGTAAAATCAAGCAAAACTTGCGTTTTCACGGTATGTCGGTGTTTTTTTCCTGAATAGTGGTCACGTTGGTTTTTTTTGGACGTTGAATTGGACTTTCTGTCACATCAATCGCAAACCAATGATCCTTGTCTTTGACTCCCTCAATATCAAAACTCCCCTCTTCATGGAGCGTATTTTCTACCCAAGTGATGGTTCTTGAAACACAAGAAAGAGGCACATCAAAATCAAAAGCAATGAGACGTTGAGTGGGATAATGCCGCCAATACCGTAAAGTGAGCAAAAGCTGATTTTCTAAACTCAGGCAACGTGGACGCCCACCAGTCAGATGTTCTGCTTGATAAGCTTTGTTCAAAATTTCAAGCATGTGAGTAAATGTCGAGCGCTTCACACCAATAAGTTGTTTGAATAAACTGTCATTGAGGGAGCTAGTTTTTGCATAAATATCTGCCTAACATTAGTTTAACATTTTTTGTACGGTTTAGGAACAATTCTAATATAATTCTTTTTTAAAATATTTTCTAATAAAATCTTGACAATAAAAAAATAACTTGGTATAATTTGATAGTCAAATAATTTGATTATCAAAACTAGGGGGGAGAGTGCAAGCAGATATGGTGGTCGAATATGAAAAAATCAATAAATATCTTACGCACATTTTCAATAATGTTTTGATTATCGAAGAGGCAACCTTGCGATCTTCGCGTTTTTCAAACGTCTCAATCAAAGAAATGCACACTATTGACAGTATCGGGGAGGCAGGCATGACGACCCCTAGCGACATTGCCAAAAAACTGATGTTGACAGTCGGCACGGTAACGGTTTCGCTCAATCGGCTAGAAAAAAAGGGCTATGTTGAGCGTTATCGTAGTGATAATGATAGGCGTGTTGTCAATGTTTCGCTCTCTCGTAGTGGTCGCTTGCTTTACCGCTTGCACCGCAAATTTCATCGTGAAATGGTCAAACGTTTCGTGGCTGATATGCCAGAACCCTCAGTTAAAATTTTGCAAACTGGTCTGGAAAATCTTCACACATTTTTGGAGGAAATCAAATGACTTACGCAAAAGTCACGGCAACTGCGCACTATGCGCCTAATCAAGTCGTGAAAAATGACGATTTGGCGAAAATCATGGATACATCTGATGAGTGGATTTCATCACGGACAGGTATTCGTCAGCGGCATATTTCAGTTGACGAAAATACCTCGGAGTTAGCGACAAAAGTTGGACGGCAGCTCCTTGAAAGAAGCGGTCTTTTGGCTGAAACGCTTGATTTCATCATCGTAGCGACAGTTTCCCCAGATGGCAATATGCCAAGTACAGCAAGTCTTGTTCAAGCTAATCTAGGTGCGGTAAATGCTTTTGCCTTTGACTTGACGGCTGCTTGTAGTGGTTTTGTTTATGCGTTGTCAATGGCAGATAAACTGCTTGCAAGTGGTGTTTATCAAAATGGATTGGTCATCGGCGCTGAGGTTTTGTCAAAAGTGATTGATTGGACAGATCGAGCGACAAGTGTTCTGTTCGGTGATGGTGCAGGTGGCGTGATTGTTCAGGCAATAGCTGAAGAACCACTGATTTTAGCAGAATCGCTCAAATCTGACGGCAGTCGTGGTATGAGCTTGACGAGCCATTTGACCCAGCCCAATTCCCCCTTTTCAAAGGCTAAGTTGGCAGATGACAACTTCCTAAAAATGGATGGACGTGCGATTTTTGATTTTGCCGTGCGTGATGTGCCAAAAAATGTTTTGGAGGGTCTTGAAAAAGCGAATTTGACGACAAATGAAATTGATTATTTTTTACTTCATCAGGCAAATTCACGGATTCTTGATAAAATGGCACGAAAAATCAAAGCAGACCGTCAAAAATTTCTGCAAAATATGCGGGATTATGGTAATACAAGTGCAGCAAGTATTCCGATTCTCCTATCAGAATCGGTTGAAAATGGTACGATTAAACTTGATGGTACGCAAACGTTAGTACTAACAGGGTTTGGTGGTGGCTTGACATGGGGGACACTTGTTGTTAAAATTTAGGTAACAAAAGATTTTAAAAATATAGAAAATTGGAGATTACAATCATGGCAGTATTTGAAAAAGTTCAAGAAATTATTGTTGAGGAACTCGGTAAAGAAGCAAGTGAAATTACGCTTGAAACATCATTTGAATCGCTTGATGCGGATTCGCTTGATATTTTCCAAATCATCAACGAAATTGAAGAAGAATACGAAATCGCAATCGAAACAGAAGAAGGTCTCAACACAGTTGGTGACTTAGTTAAATTTGTTGAAGCGAAAGTCGCTGAATAGTCAAAAATTCTGGGAACGTGCGAACGTTCTCAAAATTTTTATGCTAATAGTTTGATTGTCAAACTATTTAATCGAATGATAAAATAATATGAAAACTAAAATTACAAAATTACTAAATATAGATTATCCTATTTTCCAAGGTGGTATGGCGTGGATCGCAGACGGCGATTTGGCTGGTGCAGTTTCTAAAGCTGGTGGCTTTGGCATTATCGCTGGTGGTAATGCACCTAAAGAAGTCGTTAAAGGGCATATTGACCGTATTCGTGAGATTACGGATAAACCTTTTGCGGTTAATATCATGTTGCATTCACCTTTTGTTGATGATATTGTTGACCTTGTTATCGAAGAAGGTGTGAAAGTGGTCACGACTGGTGCGGGTTCTCCTAAAAAGTATATGGCGCGTTTCAAAGCGGCAGGGATGATTGTCATTCCAGTGGTTGCGAGTGTCGCTCAAGCCAAGTCAATGGCGCGTCTCGGTGTTGATGCCATTGTCGCTGAGGGCATGGAGGCTGGCGGTCATATCGGACAATTGACGACGATGACCTTGGTACGCCAAGTGACAGAGGCGGTAGAATTGCCTGTTATTGCAGCCGGCGGTATCGCTGACGGCAAGGGCATGGCAGCAGGCTTTATGCTAGGTGCTGAGGCTGTTCAAGTCGGAACGAGATTTATTGTCGCAACAGAATCAAACGCGCATCAAAACTATAAAGACAAGGTTTTGAAAGCTAAAGATATTTCGACGGTTGTGTCAGCCAGTCATTTTGGTCATGCCGTTCGTGCCATTAAAAATCAGTTGACGAAAGATTTTGATAAGGCAGAACTTGCCGCATTTAAGCAAGACGAGCCAGATATGAGTGTTTTTGATGAAATGGGCGCAGGTAAATTGCCAGCATCCGTGATTCATGGTGATGTTGACAATGGCTCAGTTATGGCGGGTCAAATCGCTGGTTTGGTCAATAAGGAAGAAACAGTTGAAGAAATCATTTTGGATTTGTATACTGGATTTCAAGCTGAAATCAAAGCAGCTCAAAAATGGCTTGACTAAGTGACCTGAAAAAATTGGAGTAGAAAATGACAAAAACAGGCTTTTTATTTGCGGGTCAAGGTGCTCAAAAATTGGGTATGGCGCGCGATTTGTATGATAATTTTACAGTTGTTAAAGAAACTTATGATGAGGCATCTGAAATTCTCGGTTACGATTTGCGTGAGCTGATTGATTCTGATGCAGATAAATTGGGAGAAACGAGATTTACGCAGCCAGCGATTTTGACGACTTCGGTGGCAATTTTACGTTTGCTTGTCTCACGTGGCATCAAGCCAGATGTGGTTGCGGGTCTTTCCTTGGGTGAGTACTCAGCACTTGTCGCTAGTGGCAGTTTACCATTTGCCAAAGCCGTAAAATTAGTCGCAAAACGTGGGCAATACATGGCGGATGCAGCGCCGACAGGCTCTGGCAAAATGGTCGCAGTCATGAATACGGATGCGAAAGTTATCGAGGAAGTCTGTCAACAAGCTTCAAGCAAAGGAATTGTCAGCCCAGCCAACTACAACACACCAGCCCAAATCGTGATTGGTGGTGAAGTGGCGGCAGTTGACTATGCGGTCGAACTGCTCACAGAGGCGGGTGTCAAACGGATGATTCCGCTGAAAGTCTCAGGACCATTTCACACTGCTTTGCTCAAATCGGCATCTGAAAAGTTAGCGATTGAGCTAGAGGATGTTGCCTTTAAAGACTTTGAGCTACCATTGATTTCAAATACAACGGCACAAGTCATGGCTTTCAATGACATTAAATCTTTGTTGACACGTCAAGTTATGACACCAGTTAAATTTTACGAGTCAGTTGAGACGATGATTGCTTTGGGTGTAACCGATTTTATTGAAATCGGACCAGGTAAGGTTTTATCAGGATTTGTTAAGAAAATTGACAAGGCAGTTAATATCACAAATGTTGAAGATTTGGCAACATTAAACGCAATTTTGGAGAAATAAAAATGGAAATTATCAATAAAAATGTCTTAATCACAGGCTCAACACGTGGCATTGGTCTTGCTATTGCGCATGAATTTGCGGCAAATGGTGCCAATATTATCCTAAACGACTTGTTTGAGATTTCATCAGAACTTATCGGCGAATTTGAACAGTATAATGTGCAAGTTGTTGGTATAATGGGCGACGTGAGTAAGTCTGACGATGCGAAACGGATTATCGCTGAGGCGACTGAGGCATTAGGAAGTGTAGACGTTTTGGTCAATAACGCTGGCGTTACCAACGATAAGCTGATGTTGAAAATGACGGAAGAAGATTTCGAGCGGGTGCTTAAAGTTAATCTGACGGGTGCTTTCAACATGATGCAAGCAGTCCTTAAACCGATGACTAAGGCGCGCCAAGGTGCGATTATCAATATGGCATCAGTCGTTGGTCTTATGGGTAATGTTGGGCAAGCTAACTATGCTGCATCAAAAGCTGGGCTGATTGGTCTGACTAAGACGGTTGCGCGCGAAGTTGCGGGACGTAACATTCGTGTCAATGCGATTGCACCTGGTTTTATCGAAAGCGCCATGACGGCTGTTTTGTCTGATAAAGTTAAGGATGCCATGAAAGCGCAAATTCCAATGAAACAGTTTGGTCATGCAAAAGAAATTGCAACAACAGCGCTTTTTCTTGCCACACAAGAATATATCACAGGTCAAACAATCGCCATTGACGGCGGTTTGACGATGCAATAAAAAATTAAGAGGGATTCGCTTTTTTGGTAATGAATCTTGAATTTGAGGAGTAAAGACAATGACAAATCGTGTAGTCATCACAGGTTACGGCGTAACATCGCCGATTGGGAATACACCAGAAGAGTTTTGGACAAATCTTGAAGCGGGAAATACTGGGATTGACGTCATCAAAAAATTTGATGCGACAGAGACAGGGATAACCGTTGCAGCTGAAGTTAAAAATTTTCCTTTTGACAAATATTTTGTTCATAAAGATAAAAAGCGTATGGACACTTTTAGTCTTTATGCGATTTATGCGGCACTTGAGGCGCTCGACATGGCGGGTATTGATACTGAAAATGATGAAAATTTGAATCATGATCGTTTTGGTGTTATTATTGGATCGGGGATTGCTGGTTTGCCAGTCATTCAAGAACAAGGAAAACGTTTGGCATTAAAAGGTCCTAAACGTGTGGCACCGCTTTTTGTACCACTTTCGCTTGTAAATATGGCGACAGGTAATATCGCAATGCGTGTTAAAGCAAAAGGTGTCAGTCGTGCTGAGGTTACTGCTTGTGCGGCGGGAACAAATGCCATTGGTTCAGCTTTCCGTGAAATCAAAAACGGTTATGCTGATGTTATGCTAGCTGGTGGCACAGAGGCAGCCATTTGTGAATTTGGTGTAGCTGGTTTTGCCAATTTGACAGCTTTGACAAGTGAGACAGATCCCAAACGTGCTTCAATTCCATTTGATAAAGAGCGTTCAGGTTTTGTTATGGGTGAAGGTTCTGGGATTCTCGTTCTTGAGAGTCTTGAACATGCCAAAGCGCGTGGTGCCAATATCTTGGCAGAAATCGTTGGCTACGGCTCAACAAACGATGCTCATCATATGACAACGCCATTACCAGACGGCTCTGGTGCTGCTAAAGCTATGCAACTGGCGCTTGATGAGGCAGGGATTGCGCCGAGTGAAGTGGGCTACATCAACGCTCATGGCACGTCTACACAAGCCAATGAAAAAGGTGAGGCACTTGCCATTCACACTGTTTTTGGCGACGATGAAAATGTCCTTGTCTCTTCAACGAAAGCCTTGACAGGACACGCACTCGGTGCTGCTGGCGGGATTGAGGCGGTGGCAACTTTAGAAGCTATTCAGCACCAATATGCACCTGTCAATGCTGGGACGACTGAACTTGATGAAAATACATCTATTATAAACGTTGTCCTTGGTCAAGGTAAGCCACATAACATCAAGTATGCGATTTCAAATTCACTTGGCTTTGGCGGTCACAATGCTGTTATTGCCCTCAAAAAATGGGAGGATGACTAAGATGTCAATTCAGATTAGTGAAATCAAAGACTTATTGAGTCAATTTGACGCATCGTCTTTACGTGAATTTTCTTATGCGACGAGTAAGTTTTCTCTGTCATTTTCTAAAAACAATGGTGGACAGGCAACAGTAGCTGCACCTGTCGAAAAAGTGGTCGCACCACAGGTACAGGTTTCTGAAACGATTAACTTGTCAGAAGTATCAGTTCAAGCTGAAATGCCTGTTGCCATTGCCGAAGGCGACGTTGTAAAAAGCCCGCTCGTAGGTGTGGCATACCTCAAACCCGCGCCCGACAAATCAGACTTTATCGCAGTTGGCGAAACAGTCAAAAAAGGTCAAACCTTGCTGATTATCGAGGCGATGAAAGTCATGAATGAAATCCCTGCACCGCACGACGGTGTTATCACAGAAATTTTGGTATCGCCAGAAAGCATGGTCGAATACGGAGAGGAATTGGTACGCATTAAATGACGATTGATATTAACCAAATTAAAGAGGCTTTGCCTCATCGTTACCCAATGTTATTAGTTGATCGTGTCTTGGAACATTCTGATGATGAAATCACGGCGCTTAAAAATGTTTCTGTCAATGAAGAATTTTTCAACGGACATTTTCCAGGCTATCCAGTCATGCCAGGGGTACTGATTATGGAGGCATTGGCGCAAACAGCTGGTGTTTTAGAGTTGTCAAAAACTGAAAATAAAGGCAAACTCGTCTTTTACGCAGGCATGGATGGTGTGAAATTCAAAAAGCAAGTTGTGCCAGGAGACCAGCTTATCTTGCATGCTAAATTCATCAAACGCCGTGGACCAATCGCTGTTGTTGAGGCAAAGGCGACAGTTGACGGGAAGTTAGCGGCTAAGGGGACTTTGACTTTCGCTATTGGGGAGTAGTAGAGACATCTTTAAAAATAAGCCTGAAATGGCAATTAATAAAAAAGAGTAAATTATGTTTAAAAAAATATTAATCGCCAATCGTGGTGAAATTGCGGTACGGATTATCCGTGCGGCGCGTGAGTTAGGTATTGCAACGGTCGCTGTCTATTCTGAGGCGGATCGAGATGCCTTGCATACTTTGCTTGCTGATGAGGCGGTCTGTATTGGTCCTGCTAAAGCGAGTGAGTCTTATCTCAACATGCACCAAATCATCTCGGCAGCTGTGACTTTGAAAGCTGAGGCCATTCATCCTGGCTTTGGTTTTTTGAGCGAGAACTCGAAATTTGCCAATCTTTGTGAAGAAGTTGGCGTGAAATTTATCGGACCGTCTGCCAAAGTCATGGATACCATGGGCGATAAAATCAATGCTAGAGCGCAGATGATTGCGGCAAATGTACCGGTCATTCCTGGGTCTGACGGCGAGGTTTACAGTGCGAGTGAGGCGCTTGAAATTGCTGAAAAGATTGGTTATCCAGTTATGCTCAAGGCATCAGCAGGTGGCGGTGGTAAGGGCATTCGCAAGGTAACTTGCAAAGAGGAATTACTGCCGAATTTTGAGTCAGCTCAAGCCGAGGCAAAAGCCGCTTTTGGCAATGGTGCGATGTATTTGGAGCGCGTGATTTACCCTGCGCGTCATATTGAAGTACAGATTTTGGCTGATGAGTATGGTAATGTCGTCCATTTGGGCGAGCGAGATTGTTCTTTGCAACGTAACAATCAAAAAGTCTTGGAAGAGGCACCGTCAATTGCGATTGGTCATACTTTACGTGGCAAAATAGGTGCTGCAGCAGTTGCCGCGGCGACGCATGTTGGTTATGAAAATGCGGGAACGATTGAATTTCTACTTGATGAAAAATCTGGTGCGTTTTACTTTATGGAGATGAACACACGGATACAAGTCGAACATCCTGTCACTGAGTTTGTAACCAATGTTGATATTGTCAAAAATCAGATAAAAATTGCTGCTAGAGAACCGCTTGATTTCACGCAAGATGATATTAAAATTACAGGTCATGCGATTGAATGTCGCATTAATGCGGAAAATCCTAAGTTTAATTTTGCCCCAAGTCCAGGTAAAATTACAGATTTGTACTTGCCGTCAGGTGGTGTTGGCTTGCGTGTTGATTCTGCTATGTATCAAGGCTACACGATTCCGCCGTATTATGACAGTATGATTGCAAAAATCATTGTTCATGGGGAAAATCGTTTTGAGGCGCTGATGAAAATGCAGCGTGCCCTTGTTGAGCTTGAGGTTGAGGGTGTTCAGACCAATACTGATTTTCAAATGGACTTGATTTCTGACCACCGTGTTGTTGCTGGAGATTACGATACAGCTTTTCTTGGCGAAACATTTCTGCCGAAATATCTAAGTGATGAGGATATAGCTAATGGCATTATTTAAGAAAAAAAATAAATATATCCGTATCAAACCTAATCATTTACGGCTTGATACGCAAAATGCGACACCAGAAGTGCCAGATGAGCTTTTTGCCAAATGCCCGAGTTGCAAGTATACGATTTATACCAAAGATTTGGGGCGAGAAAAAGTTTGTCCGTTTTGTAGTTACAATTTTAGGATTTCTGCTTTAGAACGCTTGGCAATTGTTGCGGACGAGGACTCTTTCAAGGAATTGTTTACAGGTATTGAGACGACTAATCCCTTAGATTTTCCAGATTATATGGCAAAGTTAGCGACAGCTAAGTCGAAAACTGGTCTTGATGAGGCTGTTTTGACAGGAGTTGCAACGATAAAAGGTCAGAAAACGGCGCTTGCCATTATGGACTCGAATTTTATCATGGCATCTATGGGCATGGTTGTCGGGGAAAAAATCACACGTCTGTTTGAATATGCGACGGTTGAAAAATTGCCAGTCGTTATTTTCACGGCATCGGGTGGTGCGCGCATGCAGGAGGGCATTATGAGTCTCATGCAAATGGCAAAAATTTCGGCAGCAGTTAAGCGCCATTCTAATGCGGGCTTACTTTATATCACTGTTTTGACTGATCCAACAACTGGTGGTGTGACGGCTTCTTTTGCTATGCTTGGTGATATTATTTTGGCTGAACCGCAGACTTTGATTGGCTTTGCTGGACGGCGCGTGATTGAGCAGACGGTGCGAGAAAATCTGCCAGATGATTTTCAAAAGGCTGAGTTTTTACAGGCTCATGGTTTTGTTGACAAGATTGTCAAGCGGACGGCGCTTGTTGAGGTTCTCGGTCAAATTTTGACATTGCATGATAAGGAGAACGAGTAAATGGCTGAAACAGCAAATAAAATTGTCCAACTGGCACGCAGTCAAGATAGATTGACGACTTTGGACTATGCGAGACAGATTTTTGATGATTTTATCGAATTTCACGGAGACCGTAATTTCAGAGATGACGGTGCTATCCTTGGCGGCATTGCTAGTCTTGCTGGACGTCCTGTGACCATTGTCGGCATTCAAAAAGGGAAGAGTCTGCAAGATAATCTTGACCGTAATTTTGGGCAACCGCACCCCGAGGGCTATCGCAAGGCTTTGCGGCTCATGAAACAGGCGGAAAAATTTGGTCGTCCGATTATTACTTTCATCAATACGGCGGGCGCTTTTCCGGGTTCTGGCGCTGAGGAGCGTGGGCAGGGTGAGGCGATTGCGCGCAATCTGCTTGAGATGAGCGATCTCAAAGTGCCGATTATCGCCATTATCAACGGCGAGGGTGGTTCTGGCGGTGCGCTTGCTCTGGCAGTAGCTGACCGTGTTTGGATGCTTGAAAATGCCATGTATAGCATTTTGTCGCCCGAGGGATTTGCGACGATTCTCTGGAAAGATTCTTCACGTGCACCTGAGGCTGCCGAACTCTTGAAAATTACATCCAAAGATTTGCTTGCAAATGGCGTGATTGATCGAATTATTTCTGAGGAAAATACGGTTGAGCATTTGAAAACGGCTTTGATTGCTGAACTTGAAGTTCTTTCAAAACTCTCAGTTGATGACTTGATAAATGCACGTTATGCGCGTTTTAGGAAATATTAAAAAATAATTTAAAAAATCTCCGAACAATTTTTGCTTTTTATGGCTGTTCGGAGATTTTTATTTTTGAACTATGACTATTTAGAATAGTTGACAATGCTTTTATTAAAACTTGCTTATGATGACAATATCATATTTTTCAAAAAATTTCTGTATTTATTTGAAGCTGTTTGGAAATTTTTTTGTTATAATTAAGAAATGAAGAAATTAATAAAAAGTATTTTAAGTCTAATTGTACTCGTTCTTATTGTCATTGCTGGTTATGTTGCCTATGTTATTATTCAATACCATCGTTTGCCCGATAATCAGAATTTGGTGGTCAAAAATGTGGCTAACCATGAGCAAATTTTGCCGAATAAGTCTTATAAAATCATGACTTTTAATATTGGCTATGGTGCTTATCCTGCAGATTACACCTTTTTTATGGCGGGTGGTAAGGAATCGCGTGCGCGTTCCAAAGCTGATGTTTTGGCAAATCTGGCGGAGAGCAATAGCTTGATAAAAGCTGAAAATCCTGATTTTGTGACCTTGCAAGAGGTTGATTATGAGGGAGATAGATCATTTAAAGTTGACCAGCCAGCCTTTTTTACTGAGGAAAATGCAGCGTATGGTAGCGTTTTTGCTAATAACTATGATTCAGCTTATCTTTTTTATCCTGTGACCAAGCCAATTGGTAAGGCGAAGTCAGGCTTGTTGACACTCTCAAAAGCTGAGATGACAAAATCAACACGTTTTAGCTTGCCGATTGAGAAAAATTTCAATAAGTTTCTTGACCTTGACCGTGCCTTTAGTGCAAGTGAAATTCCTGTTGAAAATGGCAAGAAACTTTACATTTACAATGTTCACATGTCGGCATTTATCAAAGATGAAGTGATTCAAGTTGCGCAGCTGACCAAACTTTTTGACAATATGAAACTGCACGCTGACAATGGCGATTATGTTATTTGTGGTGGCGACTATAACCATGTGTTGACAGGTAAGGCGCATCCTGAGTTGACTTGGATGAAAGTATTGCCAACCGAAAAAATGGCGACGAATATGCGCGTTGTTGCCCCGACCAATGCGCCGTCTGTTCGGAGTAATGGAACAGTTTACGGTGATACCTCAACGCTTGGCATTATCGACGGTTTTCTTGTCACGAATAATGTTAAGGATGTAAGCATTCAAACCATTCAAAATTATTTTAAATCAAGTGATCATAATCCTGTTGTGATGCAATTTGAGTTAAATTGAAATAAGGAAAAATAATGTTAAGAATAACACAAATCAAACTGTCAATCAACGACGACATCGGTCAAGTGAAAACGTTAGTTGCCCGCAAATTGAAACTCAAACCAAATGAAATTTTAGAGTTCAGAATTTACAAGGAATCAATTGATGCGAGAAAGCGTGGCGAGATTAATTTTATCTACACTGTTGATGTTAAGGTTAAGGACGAGGCAAAATTTCTGACTGGCAAGTTGAAAAATGTTGCGCTTGCTCCTGATTTGACCTATCAAAATCCTAAAATTGGCAAGCAAAAGTTGGAAAATCGACCGCTTGTCATTGGTTTTGGCCCTGCTGGCATGTATGCAGCTTTGCTCCTTGCGCAAATGGGTTATAAACCGCTTGTGCTTGAACGTGGCGAGGCGGTTGAGGCGCGTGTTAAGTCAATTGAGCGATTTTGGACGACAGGCGAGTTAAATCCAAACTCAAATGTTCAGTTTGGCGAGGGGGGTGCGGGGACATTTTCAGATGGCAAGCTGACCAGTCGGGTTAAGGACTTGCGTGGTCGTAAGGTTTTGCAAGAATTGGTCAATAACGGTGCGCCAAAGGAGATTCTTTATAAGGCACATCCGCACGTCGGAACTGACCTGTTGCGAGATATTGTCAAAAATATGCGTGAAACAATTATCGCACTTGGTGGCGAGATTCGTTTTAATGCGCAAGTGGCGCATTTTGCTGTGAAAAATGGGACACTAACAGGCGTACAACTTGATTCAGGTGAAGAAATCGCTTGTCAACAAGCGATTTTAGCGATTGGCCATAGTGCGCGCGATACTTTTCATGCGCTTTATGATAATGGCGTTCAGATGACGGCGAAACCTTTTGCTGTTGGTGTGCGAATTGAACATCCGCAGACGGTAATCAACAAGGCGCAGTATAAGGAATTTGCAGGTCATTCAAAACTAGGCGCTGCGGAATATCGTTTGACTTATAAAGCGAGTAATGGTCGTGGTGTTTACACCTTTTGTATGTGTCCTGGTGGACTTGTTGTGCCGTCAACATCTGAAGTGGGGCATTTGGTAACAAATGGTATGAGTGAACAGGCACGTGACCAAAAAAATGCCAATAGCGGCTTGTTGGTGCAAGTTTTTCCAGAAGATTTTCCAAGTCATCATCCGCTTGCGGGCATTGATTTTCAGCGAGAATTAGAGCAAAAAGCCTTTGAGCTTGGTGGAAGTACCTATCAAGCGCCAGCCCAATTAGTTGGCGATTTTCTCCAAAATAAGCCCTCAACAGCTATGGAAAGCGTTGTACCGAGTTATTGTTTGGGTGTGAAACCAACGAATCTGGCAGACTTGTTTCCAGATTATATCACGGTTGCTATGCGAGAATCTTTGACTGAATTTGATAAAAAATTGCACGGCTTTGCCATGGCTGATGCTGTGATGACAGGTGTTGAGTCACGTTCATCTTCGCCTTTGAGAATTAATCGCGACGAGGAAAGTTTTCAATCTGTTTCAACAACTGGCATTTATCCGAGTGGTGAAGGAGCAGGCTTTGCAGGTGGCATTGTCTCAGCTGCGATTGATGGTTTGAAATGTGCTGAGGCGCTGATTCGAGAGTTTTCGCCTGTTGATTGAAAAAGTTTAGCTATTTTTTGTTTTAAGGTTTTTTCAGCGATGAAACCAACTTCTAAATATTTAGATAAAATAAAAACTTTGCACATAGCAGCAAAATCTCATCTAAAAACCAACGCAACAGCAATACTCAATGCCAAACTACCATTAAAAATCATTAAATTCCGAATGGACAAGATGAAAGTCTCTCTTTTATCTTGTTTTTTTAGAAATTTCATTACATGTCGCAGAATTAGTGGTGTACACAGAGACATTAGAAGGACTGTTTTTGGTAGTATGCCAAAAATGATGGCAAGCAAAACACAAACACTAGCCAAAAGATACATGCCAACAAATAATTTGAGCGCATTTGGGATGCCAATAAAATGTGGTAAAGTTAGGCGACCATTTTTTTCGTCTTGTGTGAGGTCGCAGATATTGTCAGCTAACATTACATTAAAATTCATACAAAAACACATGATACCGACCAAGATAATTGGTAACAGCACCGCCAAATCCATGTTAAGTGTCAGCATGAGTTTGTCAAATTTTAGTGAAAAATAACCTTTATCAAAGGAATTGATATAAATGCCGAAAAAGAAACCACAGATGCCTTCTGCAAAGCCAGCCAACATTTCCCCAAGTGGAAATCGGGAAAAGGCGAATGGGCCGAAAGTGTAGAAAATGGCGATGATAAAGCAAAGCGCGCCGACAGGGAGAATGGCGAGGTTGGTCGTAAGCACGACAGCAATGCCGACAATCACGTCAACAGCAAGGAGGGCGAGACAAATCTTTAGCGCAAGACTGGGCGCAATATGGCGCGTTGAGAGGATGTTTTCGTGTGTCTTGTAGTGGGGGTCAAGCGCCTTTTGATAGTCCATGAGGTTGTTCCAGGCGCTGACAAAGAGGTTAATGGCAGTCAAGCCGATGAAAAACAGGACAGTCGGTAGGAGATGAAAACTCTGGAAATAATAAAGTGAAAAAATCACGCCAGCAATGGGCGACAAAAGCGCAGCAGGGAGGGTTTGAATGCGCGTGAAATTGAGAAAAGTTTTAAAAGTCATGTTTTTCCTTTCCAATGACATTGCTTAGCAGCTTGTATCAGAGCAAGTCGAATGCGTTATTTAAAACTTTGCATAATGCTTGCACCTTAAAACAAAAACGAGACAACTGAAAGCTATCTCGTTCAGATTTTATTCTGTTTAATCAGTACTGGAATAGGGCGCTAAGCTCCCATCCGACGATAAGTTTATTATACAGGAAAATGGTTCTGAAATCAAGAATTAGGCAAATTTTCACAAGTAAATGACAAAATTTTCAAACAACTTATTGGAAATTATGGTATAATATTATTTAACGTGATGATAGACTCGTTTTCATGTTTGAACGAGTTATTAAAATAGTTTAAAGGAGAATCAAATGCGCGCGATTGTAACAGTTATCGGACAGGACAAAACAGGAATTGTAGCGGGCGTTTCAACTCGTTTGAGTGAACTCGAAATCAATATTATTGATATTTCGCAAACGATTATGGACGGTTTTTTCACCATGAATATGGTCGTTGAAATTGACGAAACCCACCATTTTGCTGACGTTAAGGCAAATCTTGAAAAATTGGGTCAAAGCTTAAAAGTTGACATTAAAATCATGAACGAGGCAATTTTCGAGGCGATGCACCAATTGTAAGAAATATAGATTCCAGAAAGGAAACGACGTGAAACAAACTCAAATTCTTGAAACAATTCGCATGATTGAAGAGGAAAATCTTGACATCAGAACGATTACAATGGGAATTTCACTTCTTGATTGTATTGACAGCGATATTGATTGTGCGTGCGAGAAAATATATCAAAAAATAACAACAAAGGCGCGTGATTTGGTTAAAATTGGCAACGAAATCGGCGATGAACTTGGGATTCCAATTATCAATAAACGGGTCAGTGTGACACCGATTGCGATTATCGGTGCTGCGACAGATAGTGATGACTACACGCCATTTGCCTTGGCGCTTGACCGTGCTGCCAAAGAAATCGGTATTGATTTTATCGGTGGGTTCACGGCACTTGCGCAAAAAGGTTACCAAAAAGGCGATAAAATTCTGATTGACTCGATTCCAAAAGCCCTTGCGGCGACTGATTTTGTCTGCAGTTCGGTCAATGTTGGCTCGACTAAAACAGGCATTAATATGGACGCAGTCCGTGATATTGGTGAAGTCATTGTTGCTGCAGCGAAACTTGACGATATGAGTTGTGCCAAACTTGTCGTTTTTGCCAATGCTGTTGAGGACAATCCATTCATGGCAGGCGCTTTTCATGGTGTCGGCGAGGCTGATGTTGTTATCAATGTTGGTGTTTCAGGTCCTGGCGTTGTCAAGCGTGCGCTTGAAAAAGTGCGTGGTGCATCGTTTGACGTGGTTGCCGAAGTGGTCAAAAAAACAGCCTTCAAAGTCACGCGTATGGGGCAGCTTGTCGGTAAAATGGCATCCGAACGTCTAGGTGTCGAGTTCGGCATTGTTGACCTATCGCTTGCCCCAACACCCGCAGTTGGTGACTCCGTTGCCCGCATTCTCGAAGAGATGGGACTGGAAATGGTCGGCACGCACGGCACAACGGCGGCGCTTGCCCTCCTCAACGACCAAGTTAAAAAAGGCGGTGTCATGGCGTGCAACCAAGTCGGCGGTCTTTCAGGCGCTTTCATCCCCGTTTCTGAGGACGAAGGCATGATTGCTGCGGTAAATGCTGGTGTGCTCAATCTTGAAAAACTGGAAGCGATGACTGCGATTTGTAGTGTCGGATTGGATATGATCGCTGTTCCAGAAGATACACCAGCGACAACGATTTCTGCCATGATTGCTGACGAGGCAGCGATTGGCGTGATTAACATGAAAACGACAGCTGTTCGGGTCATTCCAAAAGGTAAAGTAGGTGAGCAAATTGAATTTGGCGGTTTACTTGGCACAGCGCCAGTCATGCCAGTTCACAAAGAATCTTCTGCTGCCTTTATCGCACGTGGTGGACATATCCCAGCGCCGATTCATAGTTTTAAAAATTAGATAAAATAGAAATTTTTACAAAGAATAGATCACAAAAGATAGCGAATTTCTTCTTTTTTTGTTAAACTATATAAAAGAACGCTTTTTCAAAGTGGAGTATAAAATAAATGGTAAATGTATATGTAGTGAGGCATGGAAAAACCATGTTTAACACTATTGGTCGGGCACAGGGGTGGTCAGATACACCGCTAACAGCCTTTGGAGAGCTTGGTGTTAAGGAGCTTGGCGTCGGATTTGGGGCGAAAAATATCAGATTTGACCGTGCTTATTCGTCTGATAGTGGGCGCACAATTCAAACGATGAGTTATGTTTTGAAGTATTCGGAAAATGAAGATATTCCTTACAAGATGGATAAACGTCTGCGTGAGTGGTGTTTTGGTAGTCTTGATGGCGGTTTTGACGGTGAACTTTTCGACGGCGTTTTGCCGCGAACAGATGCTTACAAAGGGAAAACTTTTGAGGAGCTGACCTATCAAGATATTGCTAATGGTATTCTTGAAGTAGACACAGCAGGATGGGCAGAGCCATGGGAGGTTCTGAGGAAGCGGATTTTAGATGGCTTTTTTGATGCGGCTAAAAAAGCTGAGGAAACTGGTGCTGAAAATATCATCATTGTCAGTCATGGCATGACGATTGCAACTTTTATCAAATTGATTGATAGTCATCAACCGAAATTTTTAGGATTGGATAATGGTTCAGTGACACGCTTAACTTATTTTAATGGTAATTTTATGATTCACGAGGTGGGCGATATGAGTTATCGCGAGCTCGGAAGGGAGATTTTAGATGCAGAATAAACGGAGTCAACGTAAACGTAGTGACAGAATGAAAAAACCACATTATGGTAGGATATTTGGGACATTATTTGTTCTTATTTTGGTCATATGTGTTGTGATATTTGCAGTTCGAGGTTTAGGAACTAAAAAAGATAAGGCGACAGGCTCTCAAACGTCTAAAACAGAGCAGTCAGTTAAAAATTCATCAGCCTCTCAAACAACGACCCCAGAAACAGATACACCAATAGAAAAAACGGGCGATGAACTTCCTGATAGTCAAAAAACAGACTGGGAGTTGGTTTTGGTCAATCGGGAGAATCCTAAGGACGAGATGAATCCTGAACTGATAGAACTCGGCAATATTTTTGTTGATTCACGAATTGCCACAGCAGCCGAAAACTTTTTAACGGCAGCGCAAGAAATCAATCCGTCAGAACACTTTATCTCAGGCTATCGTAGTGTAGACTACCAAAGTGAGTTATATAATGGATATGTTGAAGAAGAAATGGCAGCTGATTTCTCATTAGATCGTGAGGCAGCTGAAAAAATTGTTCAGACTTATTCACAGCCACCAGGTATGTCTGAACATCAGACAGGTCTTGCGATTGACCTTTCAGATATTGATGCTCTCAATGAATCAGAGACAGCTAAAGAAATTGCTGCACTTGCACCTGAATATGGCTTTATCCTACGTTTCCCAGAAGGTGGCACTGATAGCACGGGTGTGGGTTACGAGGACTGGCATTTTCGTTATGTTGGTGTTGAAAATGCCAAATATATCACGGCACATCAATTAACGCTTGAAAATTATCTTGAATTGCTGAAAAAATGACTACTTTTTGCCGAAAGGTCATCATCTTTTCATGTTTTTCAAATGGCAAAATTGATGTTTGAGTGAAAATAAGTTCATAAATAAATAGTTATAGGAGCAAAAAAGTCTCATGTTTTCAGGAAAAACCCCGACAAGTATTGTCATAACCAATATTGGTTTGTTGATTTATGCAACTTGGACAATGATTAACAGTATCTTGCCGAATTTGAAAATTTTCAATTTTGTTTACGAATCAATTCTCAATGTTTTTCAAGCTTTCAAATTACAATCGACGATTTCAATGACGAATGTGCAATTTTTGGCGTATATTGTTTTACTGGTTGCTTTTCTCGCTTTACTGGTTAAGTTCCGACATTTTGCCATTTATGCCTTGCTATTTTTTGTTTTCATCATTGTATGTAATTTTGTTTATTACGTTATTGTTGTTGGGGCAGATTCTACGGAATGGTTTGTTTTTGTCGTAATGTTTGTGAGTTTTGTCAATGTTTTCATTACGGCTAGAGGGACTGAAAGTACTAAGAAAGAAAAGTAAATTTAAAAAATTAGCACTCAATATAAAAGAGTGCTAATTTTTTTATGCTTTTCTCTTGACAAAAAAAGTGTAGAATTATATAATAATAATGTAGTTAGCACTTAGCAACTAAGAGTGCTAAATACAGTGCTAAAAAAGAGGTGTAGAACGTGATAACCAAGCGCCAACAACAAATTCTTAATATGATTATCTCGCTTTATACGCAAAATCATAAAGCGATTGGCTCAAAGGCGCTCATTGCGTCAATCAAAGCCTCTAGCGCAACAATCAGAAATGATATGAAGCGTTTGGAGGAGCTAGGCTTTATTCAAAAAGAGCACACATCGTCTGGTCGTGTCCCGAGTGTGATAGGCTATAAATATTTTGTTGAAAACTTTTTGAAACCAGGTAAACTTGATAATAACGATGTTTATCAGGTTATGAAAAATTTTGATGGCGAGTTTTATAGGTTGGATGTTCTTTATCAGCGAGCGGCGCAAATACTTGCTGATTTAACAGGATTTTCGGGATTTGTCCTCAATGTTTCCATGAAAAATCAAGTCTTGTCGAAGTTCGATATTGTGCAACTTGATAGTCATTCGGCAATGGCAGTTTTAACCTTGGATACAGGGCTTGTTAAGACTATTCAGTTTATTTTGCCGCGCTCAATGTCGCTGGATGATTTGACAACGTTTAAGTTTATTTCTGACGAGCGCTTGGTTGGCAAGAAGATTTTGGATATTCATTATTCCTTGTTGACAGAAATTCCACAAGTTGCCCAAAAGTATTTTGCGATAACAAATGATGTGTTACAGTTATTTGAGCATGTCTTTGCTGATTTATTCAAGGAAACGCTGATTTCATCGGGACGGCAAAATTTATTGGAGTATTCTGATGATGTGGTTTCACTTTACAAAATTCTCATGGATGATGAGGCAATTATTCATGAAATACGTGATATGGTGTCAGATGATGAAGTTAGAAGTGTCAAATTTGACTCAAATCTGACGGAAAATCATCAGATTACCAAAAATATCACGCTTATCACGCAACAGTTTGTCGTCCCTTATCGTGGATTGGGAACTTTGGCGATGATGGGACCTGTGGATCTCAACTATCAAAAAGTTGTCTCCACCATGGACCTTGTCGCAAAGATATTAACTATGAAACTGACAGATTACTACCGTTATCTTGACGGTAACCATTATGAAATGATTTAGGAGAGAAAATGTCTAAGAAAAAGAAAAAACAAGACATCGAAAAAGAATTAAACGAAGAACTTGAAAATGAAACGGTTCTTGAGGCAATTGTAGACGAAGAAATCGACGAAGTAGCGGAATTACAAGCCAAGTTAGATGAGATGGAAAATAAATATCTCAAAGCGCATGCTGAAATGCAAAATATTCAGCGCCGTGCCAATGAGGAACGTCAAACTTTGCAAAAATATCGCTCGCAAGATTTGGCGAAAAAAATCTTGCCAAGTTTGGATAATCTGGAACGTGCACTTGCAGTTGACGGTTTGACAGATGATGTGAAAAAAGGTCTTGAGATGACGCAAGAAAGTTTGCTCAATGCGCTTAAAGAAGAAGGCGTGACCGAAATTGAGATCATTGAAAACGAAACGAAAATGGATCACAATTTTCATATGGCGATTCAAACTGTTGAAAGTGATGCGGAGACGGATACGATTACACAAGTTTTCCAAAAAGGCTATGTTCTCCATGATCGTATTCTACGCCCAGCCATGGTTGTTGTAGCGCAGTAATGAGGTTGATTGGTAATCTAATCTGGCTTATCTTTGGTGGTCTTAGTTCGTGGCTAAGTTGGACAATTGCAGGGCTACTTTGGTGTCTGACAATTGTCGGGATTCCCATTGGTATGCAATGTTTCAAAATCGCAAGTTTTGGCTTTGCACCATTTGGCAAACATCTTGAAAATCAAGGTGGTAGCGTGAGTTTCCTTGTCAACGTCATCTGGTTCGTCCTATTTGGTTGGGAATTGGCAATAACACATCTTGTCAGCGCTTTTTGCCTAGCAATTACGATTGTCGGGATTCCCTTTGCTGTGCAACAGTTGAAAATGGTGGGCATTTGTCTAGCACCATTTGGCAAAATTGTTGTGAGAGATTAACGAAATAAACTATTTTGTCCGAAATGACGTTAAACTATATAGAAATTCAAACTAAAAAATTTAAAAATAAAGAGGTAGAAAAAATGTCTAAAATTATCGGTATTGACTTAGGTACAACAAACTCAGCAGTCGCAGTGCTTGAAGGTGGCGAAGCTAAAATTATTGCCAATCCAGAAGGTAACCGCACAACACCATCAGTTGTATCATTTAAAAATGGTGAAATCATCGTTGGTGAGGCGGCAAAACGCCAAGCGGTAACCAATCCTGAGACAATCATCTCAATCAAATCTAAAATGGGAACTGCTGAAAAAGTGGCGGCAAATGGTAAAGAATATACACCGCAAGAAATCTCAGCTATGATTCTCCAATATCTCAAAGGTTTTGCTGAAGATTATCTTGGTGAAAAAGTTGAAAAAGCGGTCATTACTGTGCCAGCTTACTTCAACGATGCCCAACGTCAAGCGACAAAAGATGCAGGTAAAATTGCTGGTCTTGAAGTTGAACGTATCGTCAATGAACCAACAGCAGCGGCGCTTGCTTATGGCCTTGACAAGACTGATAAAGATGAGAAAATCCTTGTTTTTGACCTTGGCGGTGGAACGTTTGACGTATCAATTCTTGAACTCGGCGATGGTGTCTTTGATGTTCTTGCAACTGCGGGAGATAACAAGCTCGGTGGCGATGACTTTGACCAAAAAATCATTGATTACTTGGTGGCTGAGTTTAAGAAAGACAATGGTATTGACCTTGCCAATGATAAAATGGCTTTGCAACGTTTGAAAGATGCGGCTGAAAAAGCGAAGAAAGACTTGTCTGGTGTGACATCTACACAAATCAGCTTGCCGTTTATTACTGCGGGCGATGCGGGTCCTCTCCATTTGGAAGTGACTTTAACGCGTGCGAAATTTGATGAAATTACACATGATTTGGTTGAGCGTACAAAAGGACCAGTTCGTCAGGCGCTTTCTGATGCGGGACTTTCTGCGTCTGAAATTGATGAGGTCATTCTTGTTGGTGGTTCAACGCGTATTCCAGCGGTTGTTGAGGCTGTTAAAAAAGAAACGTCTAAAGAACCTAACAAATCAGTCAACCCTGATGAAGTTGTTGCCATGGGTGCGGCGATTCAAGGTGGTGTGATTACTGGTGATGTCAAAGATGTTGTTTTGCTTGACGTGACACCATTGTCGCTTGGTATTGAAACAATGGGTGGTGTTTTCACAAAACTCATTGACCGTAATACGACGATTCCGACTTCTAAATCGCAAGTTTTCTCAACTGCGGCTGATAATCAACCAGCGGTAGATATTCATGTTCTTCAAGGAGAACGTCCAATGGCTGCGGATAATAAAACGCTTGGTCGTTTCCAACTTTCTGACATTCCAGCTGCACCGCGTGGTGTGCCACAAATCGAGGTAACATTTGACATTGACAAAAATGGTATCGTGTCTGTTAAGGCGAAAGATATGGGCACGCAAAAAGAGCAAACGATTGTGATTCAATCAAACTCTGGTCTGTCTGATGAAGAAATTGATAAAATGATGAAAGATGCTGAGGCAAATGCTGAGGCGGATGCTAAGCGTAAGGAAGAAGTTGACCTTAAAAATGAGGTTGATGCCACGATTTTTGGGACTGAAAAGACAATCAAGGAAACTGAAGGCAAAGGCTTTGATGCTGAGCGTGATGCGGCACAAGTTGCGCTTGATGAGTTGAAAGCGGCACAAGAATCTGATAATCTTGACGATATGAAAGCAAAACTTGAGGCTTTGAACGAAAAAGCACAAGCGCTAGCTGTTAAACTTTACGAACAAGCTGCTGCTGAGCAACAAGCCGCTGCGGGTGCTGAAACTGCTGGTGATGCGCCTAAGGATGATAATGTTGTTGATGGGGATTTTGAAGAAGTTAAATAAGTTTTGATTGAGAACGGACTTGAAAAAGTTCGTTTTTTTTGCAAAAAATTGTTGACAAGGTTGAAAATGTATAGTAAACTATACGTATAGTTTATTTTACGTAAAGCTAACTGTACAAAAATGAGGAGGTGTCCCATTAATAAAATCAAGGAATACCGTAAGCAATATGGTGTGTCGCAAGAGACTTTGGCTGAGGAAATGGAAGTGACCAGACAGACAATCATTTCCTTAGAGAAAGAAAAATATACTGCCTCGTTGAATCTAGCCTATAAATTGGCGCAGTATTTTCAGACAACGATTGAGGATATTTTCTTTAGTGATGAGGAAGGAGGATAAGAAAATGACACTTAAAATTGGTAAAAAGAAAAGTGATTTATCAAAAGATGAAGTGACTGAAATAACCACTATTTTTGCTTTGGGACTGGTTTTTGTAGCATCAAATTTTCTGATATGGCATGGAATAATTGAATGGTGAGAAATTAATGTTTAAATATTTAGTCTTAAAAAATGTCAAAACGGATAGTGACTTCAAAACCTATCAACTCTTTTGGTTAGCAATTACATTTCTAAGGCTTAGTGGGCTGTTGCTAGTTGTCTTTTATTCTGGTAAGGACAGTGGTTTTGTGTATACTGCAATCGTCATGCTAATTGTAAACAGTATCGATGTTATCTTGCTCATCTCAAATCCCAAACCTCTTCATCAGCAACGAGTGGCGCTGACAGATGAGCGGCTACATGCTGAACGACTTAAAATGGCGGAAAGCCAGTTAGTGAAAGAAAATCTGTTATTAGTATCTGCTTATTTATAGAGTTTAGGAGAATAGGAAATCAATGTTAAAGTATTTATTTAAGAAAAATATAAAAACGGATAGTGACTATAAGAAGAATCTTTTACTGACTTGTCTGAACGTGGTAATGCTTGAGATGATGTTTGTTATCTTTGCTATTATGTCAACAGGAGAAAGGCAAAGAGGTGTATGGGGTGGTGTAGTTGGTAGTGGCAGTTTTTTGATTGGTTATGTGATTTGGATAATCAGACTTTTATTGTCGCCTAAACGTTTGCGTGCTGCCAGACTTAGATGCACAGATGAGCGACGAAAGTTGTTGGAGCAAAAAGTTTATACGCATATTGGTATTTTCATGATGAGTTTGTTAATCATTTTATCACTTGTTTCATTGCTCTGGCAGCCTGTGGTGCTTGAACCGGTACCAATGATAGTTTTACTTTATCTAATCCTTGGTTATCGGATTATTCGTCTTAGAAAATAAGAAAAAAAATATAGTCAATTCAAGCAATATCTTTTATTTTTTGATATAACAGTACTTGGGGTATTTCTAAAAATTCAGATTTGCACATTTTAAAAAAAGGAGCGACAATTTGTTAGAATTAAAAAATATTACCAAGCAATTTGGTGATAAGACCGCTGTTAATCATCTCAATATGACCGTTAAATCGGGTGAAATTATGGGCTTGATTGGGCAAAATGGTGCGGGAAAAACGACGACTTTTCGGATGATTTTGGATTTTATCAAGGCTGACCAAGGTCAGATTACTTGGAATGGTGCGCCGATTACTCAAGAAATTAAGCAAAGAATTGGTTTTTTGCCAGAAGAACGGGGACTTTATCAGAAATTATCTGTTGAAGAACAGATTTTGTATTTTGCTGAATTGCATGGTATGAAACGTGCTGAGGCGAAGTCGGAACTGGCGAAATGGATGGAACGTCTTGAAGTTGTTGGTAAAGTAACGGATAAGGTGCAAGCCTTGTCTAAAGGGAATGCGCAGAAAGTTCAATTTATCGCGACTTTGATGCACCGACCTGATTTTCTGATTCTTGACGAACCCTTTACTGGTCTCGATCCAGTGAATACAAGCCTATTGATGTCTGAAATCAAAACACTCAAAGAAAATGGTGCTGCGATTATTTTTTCAAGTCATAATATGAGTGGGGTTGAGTTGCTTAGTGATAATCTGACCATGCTGAAAGCTGGCGAAACTGTGCTGCAAGGCGATGTTTATGGTATTCGAGATAGTTTTGGGCGCACGCAAGTTTATGTCGAAAGTGATGTCTCAGATAGCGAGCTGTCGGCGATTGTCGGCGTTGAGTCGATTGAAAAACAAGGGATGGGGCGCATGATTCATATCGCTGATGAAAGTGTCGGTCGTGATATTTTCACAAAAGTTACTGAAAATGGTTACGTTCAGGCTTTTGTGCAATCACCGCCAACGCTTGATGAAATTTTCCGTAAGGAGGTCGCTGAAAATGTTTAAACAACTCAAATTAGTCGCGGGACAAGTTTACCGCTCGAAAATCAAAACACCGAGTTTTTGGGTAACGGTTTTAAGTCCTTTGCTTTTTCCAGTCGTTATTTTGATTCTTAGTTTTATTATCGGAAAAACAACGAGTGATTCACCTGCGAACCTTGCGATTGTTGATAATCCAGTGCTTGTGCAAACACTCAAATCTGGAAAATTGTTAGATGCGAAACTCTCAGAAGTTGCTGATGTCGAGACGGCAAAGAAAAAAATAATTGATGGGAAAATTGACGGTTATCTGGTCAAATCAGATGATAAATATACCTTGGTAACGTCAACTGATGGAACGACAAAATTTAATGAAACGACTGTCAAAACCGTTCTATCACAGATTGATTTGGCAGAAAAAGCAGCTCAGCTGAATCTGAGTGCTGAAGATTTAGTCATTTTACAAACACCAGCTGATTTGACTATGAAAACTTTGAGTGCCAAAGGTGAATCTAGTGGTGGCGATAGTAAAAATTGGGCGAATTATATGATTTCTGTTATCGTTTCGGTTTTCATCTTCATATTACTTATGGCGTATACGCAAATGGTTGCACAAGAAATCTCTAATGAAAAGTCAAGTCGGATTATGGAGACTTTACTTGCTGCGACAAGTGCTAAAGTGCAGTATTATGGAAAAATCTTGGGTGTTACCTTGCTTGTTTTAACACATATCTTATTTTATATTGTTTTAGGTCTTGTGGCTAGCCTTGTTTTGAAAGGAAATGAGACAGTTAAATCCGTTCTAAAAATGGTAAATGGCGTTGACCTTAATTTCCTAGTGTTTGCTATCCTCATGATTTTGGTTTCTATCCCAGCTTATCTCTTTTTGACGGCGATTATTGCTAGTCTTGTTAATGATCAAAGTCAAGTTCAGCAAGCGGTTTCACCGATTGTGTATCTGTCAATGATTGGCTATATGAGTAGTGTCATCACGTCAAGCATTCCTAACAATATCATTGCGAGAGTTTTGAGTTATCTGCCCTTTATCTCATCAACGTTTATGCCGAGTCGTTTGGCAACGGAAGTCTCTTCATATAGTGATGCCTATATTGCCCTTGCTTTGCAAGCGGTCGCCCTTGTTTTAGTGGCAAAATTTGGCGAAAATATTTATGCGAAAAATGTCTTAAGCTATTCTGATGAGAAAATATTTAAACAATTTATCCGTAATTTGCGAAATAAATAAACAATATCGCGAGCAAAACCCCCTATTTTTACGTATAGGTAAGTAGGAGGTTTTTTTATGCTCGAAAAAATGAAAGAAAATGTCAAGATGATTGGCGTTGGTCTTGCGATTTTACTGATTGCGGCTATTTTTGTTGTGAAAACACTTGCCAGTCATTCTGATGATAATGCCATTGATGCGCAAAGTTTAATGGTTGCAAGCACCTCGCAATCGTCAGAAGAAAAGTCTGAAAAAGCAAGCACTTCAGAGCGCTTAATCATTGATGTCAAAGGCGCTGTTAATAAGCCGAGTATTTATGAAGTGGCAAAAAATGCACGCGTCAACGATGTGATTGAGCTTGCAGGAGGGCTGACAGCAGACGCGGATGTCAAATCAATCAATCTAGCACAGAAATTGACGGATGAAATGGTTGTTTATGTTGCAACCGTTGGCGAAGAGGTGAGTGCAGTAGCAACAACGGCGACTGATACGAGAACAGCGACAACAAATACGACCAAAGTCAATCTCAATACAGCTGACCTAGCACAGTTGCAAACATTGAGCGGTGTTGGTGCGAAAAAAGCGCAAGATATTATTGACTATCGCGAGCAAAATGGCAACTTTAAAACGGTTGCTGACCTTGGTAATGTCTCGGGTTTTGGGGAGAAAACGATTGA
Source organism: Pseudolactococcus hodotermopsidis (assembly GCF_011170085.1). Taxonomy (GTDB): domain Bacteria; phylum Bacillota; class Bacilli; order Lactobacillales; family Streptococcaceae; genus Pseudolactococcus; species Pseudolactococcus hodotermopsidis. Next base: position 62,432 of record NZ_BLLI01000003.1, read on the forward strand.
AAAACTTAAAGAAAGTATCACAGTGGATTAGCCTACCATCGATATTTATCGCTTATTTTACAGTGATTTTATATTTTTTAGTCTTACGTTTTTCGTGGTTAATGGTCATTTATTTTCTGTTGTCGATGTTAGTTTTCATCTGGCAAAATGGTCTGAACTCTTTTGCTAAATTATCGGTTATTTTAGTCATTTTTGCTAGTCTTTTTGCGGGTGTTAGTTACCAAGAAAAGCAAGCAGTCACACATGAAATAGCCGTACCGAAAATAAGACCAATTTTAGACACGGTACAGGTCAATGGTGATTCGCTTTCTCTTAGAGGTCAGTTTGGCGGTCGTACTTACCAAGTCTACTATACCTTACAAACACAAGAAGAACAGCAGTATTTTAAAACTTTAGATAAAAATGTGACTTTGTACATCTCAGCAAGCCAAGAAATAGCAGTTGGACAACGCAATTTTAACGGTTTTGACTATCAAACTTATCTCAAAACACAAGATATTTATCGCGTTTTGACGATTGATAGTCTTGATAAAATAACAGAAAATAAGTTTTTTGATTTACATTTGTTAAGACGACAAGCGATTTTATTTTGTGAACAGAAATTTCCAAAGCCGATGTCGGCTTATATGACCGGTTTGCTTTTTGGGTATTTAGGCAAAGATTTTGATGAAATGGGTGATATTTACACAAGTTTAGGTATTATGCACTTATTTGCGCTTTCGGGCATGCAAGTGTCATTTTTTGTTGATTTTTTGCGTAAAATGTTATTAAAAATTGGTGTGAGACGTGATAATGTTGACTGGTTACAGATTCCTTTTTCTGTTATTTATGCGGGTGTGACTGGCTTTTCAGTTTCTGTTATTCGGGCGCTGATTCAGAAGATTTTAGCAAATTTCGGTGTGAAAAATCTTGATAATTTTAGTCTAACTTTGCTTATTTTATTTCTCTTTATGCCTAAATTTTTGCTGACAACTGGTGGCAGTTTGTCAATTTTATTTGCCTTTGTTATCAGCATGTTTGGCGATAAATTTGAAAGTTTATCGAAAATGAAACGGATTTTCGCCGAAAGTTTGGTGCTGTCTTTTTCTGTATTACCTTTGTTGATGTTATATTTTCATAGTTTTCAACCCCTTTCAATTCTGTTTACATTTGTTTTCAGCTTTCTCTTTGATGTCTTATTTTTGCCGAGTTTATCGGTGCTTTTCCTTTTGGCAATGGTTACTGGTATTAAAATCACATCAATCAATTTTATTTTTAACTGGCTTGAAAGCCTTATCAAATTAACAGACCGCTGGTTTCATTATCCTTTTATTTTTGGAAAACCTCAAGCGCTTGTTTTTTTGCTCATGTTGCTTTTGATTGGATTTTTGATTGATTACTGGTCACGTAAAAAGTTTAGGTATATCTTTCTTACCAGTCTTGCTGTTTTATTTTTCATCACAAAACATCCGCCTTCTCAAACCATTACCATTGTTGATATTGGGCAAGGCGATAGCATTTTTTTGCAAGATCGTTTTAACAAGAGAAATATACTCATTGACACAGGCGGGCGCGTGAGTTTTGGCGAAAGCGAGGGGTGGAAAAAGCGTTCGACAACGCCAAATGCGGAAAATACGCTGATTCCTTATCTCAAAAGTCAAGGTGTCGGTGAGATTGATACACTTGTTATCACGCATACAGATGAAGATCATATGGGGGATTTGCTTGCGGTAATGAATCAGATTAAGGTTAAGAAAATTCTGACCAGTGAGGGCAGTCTGACGAATCCGACTTTTGTTGCCACTTTGAAACAGATACGCGCAAAGATTCAAGTGGCAAAGGTTGGTCAGCAGTTGCCGATTTTTGATAGTCATCTGGCAGTTTTATATCCGTTTTCGCAAGGCGATGGGAAAAATAACGATTCGATTGTCCTTTATGGGAAGTTGAATCATACCAACTTTCTCTTTACTGGCGATTTGGAAAGTGATGGGGAGGCTAGTTTACTGGCACAATATCCGTCGCTTGACGTTGATATTCTCAAAGCAGGTCATCACGGGTCGAAAACATCATCATCTGAACCGTTTGTCAAGGCGATTTCCCCCGCAATTGCCTTGATTTCTTGTGGCTTGGATAATCGTTATCATCATCCCAATGCTGAAACGCTTGCGACATTTAACAAATACGGTGTGAAAACACTGAGGACAGACGAGCTGGGGGCGATAAAATTCACGAAAAATGGTAAATCTTGGCAAATATCGACTGTAAAATGATAAAATAGAGGGAAGTTGAAAACGAAAGGTGAACTGAACTCATGGCAATTTTACAAATCGAATACTACTCAGAAATTCTCGGCATGGTGCGCAACGTCAATGTTATTTATCCAGAAACCGTCAAAAATCCAGATGAAAATGTTCCAACAACTGATATACCTGTGCTGTATCTGCTACATGGTATGTCGGGCAATCAAGATACGTGGCTCAATCGCTCGGGCATTGACCGCTTGGTTAGAAATACCAATCTAGCGGTGGTTATGCCGTCAACTGACTTGGCGTGGTATACCAATACGACTTACGGTGCGCGCTATTTTGATGCGATTGCGAGCGAATTGCCGAAAGTTTTACAAAATTTCTTGCCCAATTTATCAAGCAAACGTGAGAAAAATTTTATTGCGGGCTTGTCTATGGGTGGTTACGGGGCTTTTAAATTAGCACTTGCAACCAATCAATTTTCATACGCAGCAAGTTTGTCGGGTGCCATTTCATTTAAGCATTTGGCGGCGACAGATTTGGGGGACGAGGCGTACTGGCAAGGCATTTTTGGCGATTTAGGAAAATTTGACGAATCAGACAATTCTGTCCAAAAACTCGCCGCCGATTTCACGGAAAAATTTGGTACTGACAAACCAAAACTTTACGCATGGTGTGGCTATCAAGATTTTTTGTATGAAGCTAATCATTTTGCGGTCAAAGATTTACAAGATAAAGGCTTTGACATCAGTTATGATACCTCAGATGGTAAGCATGAATGGTATTATTGGACTAAAATGCTTGACCGTGTGCTTGACTTTTTACCTATCAAATATAATCAAGAAGAACGACTTTCATAGATTTTCAAGTCATTTTCAAATTTTTTTCAAAAAATCGGTCTAAGGGCTGATTTTTTGTTTGACAAATTGCCAAAATAGGTCTAAAATGCTAATGGTAAGTAAATCGAACGTAAGAAATTTTTGCGTCAACATTTTCTCAAATTTTAAGGAGGACATTTTCATGTCAACAATTTTCGCACTAGCATTTTTGGGTATCGCTACGGTTATTTCTGATGCCATTATCCTCAGTAACGTTTTGAAATCTCTTGCTCGTCAACCAGAACTTGACAGTAAATTGCGTTCAATCATGTTCATCGGTATCGCTTTTGTCGAAGGAACTTTCTTCATCGTTCTTGCAATGTGTTTCATACTTAAATAAGGCATTTGGCTTTGGGAGGCCTATCTCTAAAACGGAAAAAGTCGTTTTAGAGATAGCCCAAATTAGAAAGGAAGTGAGTATTCGTGGAAAAATCTTGGTCTTTTCACATCGGACCGATTTATTTTGATGGCACTGTCCTTGTCATGACTGTTCTGAGTTGTGCGATTATCTTTGCCTTTGTCTACTGGGCAAGTCGCAAGATGACTTTACGTCCGACAGGTAAGCAGAATGCTTTGGAATGGGTAATTGATTTTGTCAATGGTGTGACCAAAAGCAATATGGGCGCGAGCGATTCGCGTCGTTACTCACTCTTTTTCTTCGTTCTTTTCATGTTCATCTTTGTCGCTAATAACATTGGTTTGATGAGTAAGATAGAAGGTAGCAACGAGCTATCTTATTGGAAATCGCCAACAGCGGATATTGCTGTGACTTTGACTTTATCATTGATTGTAGCGCTTGTTGCTAATTTATCTGGTGTCAAACGTTTTGGTTTCAAAGGCTATCTCAAGCATGCTTTTTTGAAGCCAATGCCTGCCATGTTGCCGATGAATATCATTGATCAATTTGTCAATTTTATGAGTTTGGCTTTACGACTTTATGGTAATATTTTTGCTGGTGAGGTCATGATTGGCTTGATTTGTCAGCTTGGCAATGTCAAGCCTGTGCTTCTGCCGATAGCTATTATTGTTGAAATGGCTTGGACAGCGTTTTCTCTTTTTATTGGGTCATTGCAGGCCTATGTTTTTGTCTTACTGTCAAGCATGTATATCAATGAGAAAATTGAAATAGAAGAAGATTAGAAAGGAGTAGTATATGAGACAAGTTATTTTATTAGAATCTGCTCCGAGTTCAACCTTGGGCAATATTATTGTTGTCAGTGGTGCCTTCTTGATTTTGCTGATTTTGGTCAAAAAATTTGCTTGGGGCATGATTACCAATATCCTAGATGAGCGTGCCAATAAAATCAATACTGATATTGACAATGCTGAATTAGCACGCAAAAAAGCTGAAGAATTAGCAGAAAAACGTGAAACAGAACTTGCTGGTTCACGTGCTGAGGCAACTAAAATCATCACGACAGCCACTGAGACGGCTGAGACGACCAAAGCCAAAATTGCAGCTGAGGCGACTGAAGAGGCTGTGCGAACCAAAGAACGCGCTAAAGCTGAAATTGAACAATCAAAAAAAGAGGCGATTGCGGGTATTAAAAGTGATGTTGCTGATATTTCAGTCAAAATTGCTGAGAAATTAATTGGTCGAAGTTTGGATGCGACAGCGCAATCTGACTTGATTGATAGCTATTTGGAAAAGTTGGGGGAGTAAAAAATGTCTCTCATCATTGCTCAAAAATATAGTAAGGCTTTGCTTGAAGTTGCGGAGAGTCAAAAACAGCTGGCGCCAATTTTGGTAGAAGTTGCTGTATTTGAAAAAGTATTTCAAACGACTGATTTAGCTAGTTTTCTAGCGGATGTTGCTTACAATGATGACAAGAAAATTCAGGTCATCAGGTCTTTGCAAGGGATGTCATCAGACCTTTTCAATCATTTTTTAGAGACGATTATCAAAAATAAGCGTGTGGTGCTCTTGCCAATGATTATGAAGGAAATTCGCAATCAAGCGGATCAGATTTTTAAAATTTCAACTGTAACGGTAACGAGTGTCGTTGCTTTATCAAATGAACAACTCAGTAAACTTGAAATAAAGCTCAAAGCGAAATTTGGCTTAAAAGATGTCAAAATAACAAATTATATTGATGAAACAATTCTCGGTGGCTTGATTATCAAGGCACGTGGTAAAATCATTGATACAAGTTTAAAAACGCAATTAGATATAATTGCGAAATCTATTATCTAAGGAGGCGACAGGAATTTGGCTTTTAACGCTAATGAAATCAGTTCGCTGATTAAACAACAAATTGAAAATTTCACACCTGATTTTTCGGTCGCTGAAACAGGTGTCATAACTTACGTTGGTGACGGTATTGCACGTGCCCATGGTCTTGAAAATGCGATGAGTGGCGAGTTGCTCGAGTTTTCAAACGGTGTTTTTGGTATGGCGCAAAATTTGGAATCAACAGATGTGGGCATTATTGTTCTCGGAGATTTTGGCGATATTCGTGAAGGCGACACGGTTAAACGAACTGGGAAAATCATGGAAGTGCCAGTTGGTGATGAGCTTATTGGTCGTGTTGTCAATCCGCTCGGGATTCCAGTTGACGGCTTGGGTGACATCAATACTGGTAAAACACGTCCAGTTGAGGCGGCAGCACCTGGGGTTATGCAACGTAAAAGTGTTTCTGAACCCTTGCAAACAGGTCTTAAAGCGATTGATGCGCTTGTGCCAATCGGTCGTGGTCAGCGTGAGCTGATTATCGGTGATCGTCAAACAGGGAAAACAACCGTTGCGATTGATACTATTTTGAACCAAAAGGGGCAAGATATGATTTGTATCTATGTGGCGATTGGTCAGAAAGAATCAACGGTTCGCACGCAAGTTGAAACGCTTCGCAAATATGGTGCGCTTGATTATACGATTGTTGTGACGGCATCTGCCTCTCAACCGTCGCCATTACTTTATATCGCACCTTACGCTGGTGCTGCTATGGGTGAAGAGTTTATGTATAACGGTAAGCATGTTTTGGTCGTGTATGATGACCTCTCTAAGCAAGCCGTTGCCTATCGTGAACTCTCGCTCTTGCTCCGCCGTCCGCCAGGTCGTGAGGCTTATCCAGGCGATGTTTTCTATCTCCATTCACGTCTTTTGGAGCGTGCCGCTAAGCTTTCTGATGAATTGGGTGGTGGCTCTATGACTGCGTTGCCATTTATCGAAACGCAAGCAGGGGACATCTCTGCTTATATTGCAACGAATGTTATTTCTATCACAGATGGGCAAATTTTCCTTGAAAATGACCTCTTTTATTCAGGCATTCGGCCAGCCATTGATGCGGGTTCTTCCGTCTCTCGTGTGGGCGGTAGTGCGCAGATTAAAGCCATGAAAAAAGTTGCGGGGACCCTCCGTCTTGACTTGGCATCTTTCCGTGAATTAGAGGCCTTTACACAATTTGGTTCAGATTTGGATGCCGCAACGCAAGCTAAATTGAATCGTGGTCGCAGAACCGTGGAAGTTTTGAAACAACCCCTTCATGCGCCACTTGCGGTTGAATATCAAGTCTTGATTCTCTACGCTTTGACACACGGTTTCCTTGATACTGTGCCAGTTGATGATATTTTGAGCTTTGAGTCGCAGTTATTCGATTTCTTTGATGCGAACTATAAAGCGTTGTTAGATGTTATTGTCGCAACAAAAGATTTGCCTGAAACAGACAAACTCGATGCGGCAATTCAAAATTTCAAAGCCACAACATCGTTTAAATAAGGGGGTTTGGGATGCCAGCTTCACTTAATGAAATTAAAAGTAAAATTGCCTCAACGAAGAAAACAAGTCAGATTACTGGTGCTATGCAAATGGTTTCGGCGGCAAAATTGACAAAATCAGAAATCGCTGCGAAAAATTTCCAAATTTATGCCCAAAAAGTTCGCGCAATCGCAACCGATTTGGTGGCAGTCGAATTAGCAGAAGGTTCGGAAAATCCTTTGTTGGTCAAACGCCCTGTCAAAAAGACTGGCTATATTGTTATTACATCTGATAAAGGCTTAGTTGGTGGCTATAATTCAACGATTTTAAAAACTGTTATGCAGATGTTGCAAGAAGATCATGAGAGTTCACAAGATTATGTTGTCATGGCGCTTGGTGGTATGGGGGCTGATTTCTTTAAGGCGCGCGGTATAAACGTGTCTTACGAATTGCGTGGTTTGTCCGACCAGCCGACTTTTGATGAAGTGCGGGCAATTGTCAATAAAGCTGTGACGCTCTATCAAAATGAAATTTTCGATGAGCTTTATGTGTGTTATAATCATCATGTCAATTCTTTGACGAGCAGTGTTCGGATTGAGAAAATGTTGCCGATTTCTGATTTGGAGGAAACGTCGGAACATACGAGTATTTATCAACAAGAGTTTGAAATGGAGCCTAGTCGTAAAGAAATTTTGGCACAGATTTTGCCACAATTTGCTGAAAGTACAATTTATGGTTCGATTATTGATGCTAAAACGGCAGAACATGCTGCGGGTATGACTGCTATGCAAGCTGCAACTGACAACGCTAAAAACGTTATCAATGATTTAACAATTCAATTTAACCGCGCACGCCAAGCGGCAATCACACAGGAAATTACGGAGATTGTTGCAGGTGCTTCTGCGCTTGATTAAATTATCTTGTTTATAAATTAAAATAAATCAGGAGAAATTATGAGTTCTGGTAAAATTTCTCAGGTAATCGGTCCAGTTGTTGACGTTGAGTTTGCAACAGGAGACGTTCTTCCTGAGATTAACAATGCGCTTGTTGTTTATAAAAATAACGGCGAAACAAAACAAAGAATTGTGCTAGAAGTAGCGCTTGAGCTTGGTGACGGTATTGTCCGTACAATTGCTATGGAGTCAACGGATGGTTTGACACGTGGACTTGAAGTTCTTGATACAGGCAAGGCGATTTCGGTACCAGTTGGTAAAGAAACGCTTGGTCGTGTTTTCAATGTGCTTGGTGATACGATTGACCTTGAACCAAAATTTAGTGATGATGCCGAGCGTCGACCGATTCATCAAAAAGCACCAACTTTTGATGAATTGTCAACATCTAACGAAATTCTTGAAACAGGTATTAAAGTAATTGATTTACTTGCGCCTTATCTCAAAGGTGGTAAAGTTGGGCTTTTTGGTGGTGCTGGTGTTGGTAAAACGGTGCTGATTCAAGAGTTGATTCACAACATTGCCCAAGAACATGGTGGTATTTCAGTCTTTACAGGTGTTGGCGAGCGGACACGTGAGGGAAATGACCTTTACGAGGAAATGAAAGAATCTGGTGTTATTGAAAAGACTGCCATGGTTTTTGGTCAGATGAATGAGCCGCCTGGTGCGCGGATGCGTGTGGCGCTTGCTGGTTTGACGATTGCAGAATATTTCCGTGATGTTGAGGGGCAAGATGTGCTACTTTTTATTGACAATATTTTCCGTTTCACACAAGCAGGTTCTGAGGTTTCGGCCTTGCTTGGTCGGATGCCGTCTGCCGTTGGGTATCAGCCAACATTGGCAACTGAAATGGGACAATTGCAAGAGCGCATCACGTCAACGAAAAAAGGGTCAGTTACGTCTATCCAAGCGATTTATGTGCCTGCCGATGACTATACTGACCCCGCACCCGCGACAGCCTTTGCCCATTTGGATTCAACGACTAACTTGGAGCGTAAACTCACGCAACAAGGGATTTATCCAGCCGTTGATCCGCTCGCCTCTAGTTCGCGTGCTTTGACACCAGAGATTGTTGGCGAGGAGCATTATGCGGTGGCAACTGAGGTGCAACGTGTCTTGCAACGTTATCGTGAATTGCAAGATATTATTGCGATTCTTGGGATGGACGAGTTGTCTGATGAGGAGAAAACGTTGGTTGGGCGCGCGCGTCGGATTCAGTTTTTCTTGTCGCAAAACTTTAACGTGGCGGAGCAATTTACAGGGCAACCGGGTTCATATGTGCCAGCTAAGGACACTGTTCGTGGCTTTAAGGACATTTTGGCAGGGAAATATGATGCACTTCCTGAAGATGCTTTCCGTGCGGTTGGTCCGATTGAAGATGTGATTGAAAAAGCTAAAAAAATGGGATATTAAGGAGGACTTGATATGACCCAAATGACTGTCCAAGTTATCACACCTAGTGGCATTTGTTACAATCATCATGCGGCCTTTGTACTCCTGAACACGGTCAATGGCGACCTCGGTATTTTGCCTAGACATATTGCCGTTATTGCCACGCTCAATATTGAAGAACTTAAAGTTCGACGGGTTGATGATGAAAATCACGTGGATTGGATTGCGGTAAATGGTGGGATTGCTGAAGTCAAGGATAATCTGATTACGATTGTGACTGACTCAGCTGAGCGTGCGCGTGATATTGATGTTTCACGCGCTGAACGTGCCAAAATGCGTGCTGAGCAACGACTTAAAGAGGCGAAAGCACAAAAAGATATTGATACTGTTAAACGTGCTGAGATTGCCCTACATAAGGCGCTCAATCGTTTAAATGTGTCTGGTCATAGATAAGATTTATCGCAAAATGGAACTGCCCTGCATAATTTGATTCGTAAAAAAATTATTATATCAACAAAAATCTCGTCAGAATTTGAAATGACGAGATTTTTGGCTCTTTGTCAAATCGTGTGGGAAACTCCTTTCCCCTATAAAGCAAGTAACTGATTAGTTGCTTGTTTTTTAATTTGTTAAGGTTTTATTCATGAGTAGGATCCGTTTCTTAAAGTTTTTAAACCTTCTAAATCCATAAGCCACACGTTTAATCTCCTTGATTTTATTATTCATCCCCTCCAAACAGCCGTTTGAATAGTTTAA